>CAZCPK010000126.1:0-9842 GCA_964500755.1 uncultured Anaerolineales bacterium | reverse complement strand
AGTGGGGCTCACCAGACCTTTTCTGCATCGTGACAGGAAGCGCGTGGCAAACGTTACCTTTGCATCCAGCGAAATCCCAAAGAGCCACTATTCTCTCGGGCAATAAAGAGACCGGTAGGGGACAGGGAACCTCGTCACTACAGGTGACGGCCCCACGGAAGGAAGGCTCCCGTGGGGCCGGGTACGTATAGACTTACGTGTCGTTACGGCGTCTGACGCACAATTAGCGGCAGATAGACGTAGGTATACGTCGGTTCGGCAAAGAGTGTGAAAGCTGTGAGGTGAGTGACCCAGAACGAGACGGTGTTCGCCTCGAGATTCTGCCCCACTTGCGTGATCCCGTCGGTCGTCCAGAGCGCACCGTCCCAGTACGTCAGCGCCAGCGTTGCCTCGTCCAGCCCGGCGATCTGGTCGTCGGTATAGTGCAGCGTGATGGTGATGCCGGTCTCGAAGTCAAAGTCGGGCAGCAGCTGATTGTCGCGGTAGGCGCTCAGCTCGAAGGCGATGCCGGCGAAGGAGAACCCGCCCGGCGCACCGGTCACGGTGGTTACCGGCGTATAGACGAGCGTGGTCGCCTCAGTCACAGCGCTACCGGGCACGGCAATCTCGGTCACCGGGCTGCCAGCCTCCTCATAGACCAGATCGCCGCCGGTGGTCTCGCTAATGACCGCACTGACGCCGCCCACCACATTGACCATCAACGACGCGCTGCCCTGCAGCCCCTCTGCCGTGACGAAGGTCGCCGTGTTGGTACAGGGACCATCGCTACCCGGCGCAATCTCGAACACGGTTCTCGGAGAGAACCAGTTAGTTATTCCAGACGGCACCGTTCCCGTCCCGGTGATAGCCCCTTGCGGAATCAGGCAGGCGGGCACCGTGTACGTGTAGGCAACGGTGTAGGTGCTCGGCGACCAGTTGATGATCTTAAACCAGAACTCGACCTCGTCCCCAAGATAGACATCCCCAGACCACGGATTGCGGTACATCTCGGTTTGAAAGGCCAGCTCGTCGGCGCCGATGTCATAACCGCTTTTCATGGGCCGCGGATCGCCGTCAATATCCTCGGTCGCCTGGGGCGTGTAGTTGGGATTGCCCTGCTCGAAGGCGTCCGAACCGGGCATGATGTGGTAGCCGTCGGGACCAAAGTTCGCGTTCCCGCTGCGGTTGTTCGATCCGGCGACGGTCCGGTTGCTGTTGATCGTGTTGCCATCCCAGAGCACCGTGTTGAGGCTGGCGGCGTCACCGATGCCCAGAAAAACGCCCAGATCATGCCCTGCGATGATGGTGTTCACCACATCCACGTTGCTGAAACGTGAATTATCCCATGGATGAGTGATGTGCAAGCCGGTGCCGTCGCCGCCCGTGTTGCGGGCCAGGGTGACATGGTGTAGCGTCGCATCCACCGCCTCAAGCCACAGACCACTGCCCTCCGTCGCAGCTGCGTTGTCCACCACGGCGACATTTTCAAGGAAGGCATCGCTGTTGCGAACCATCATCGCACCGCCCTTTCCACCTGCACTGTTGTCCTGCAACAGGCTGCGGGTGACGGTCAACGCATTCGCGCCTATCACCGCCAGCGCGCCGCCCTCTCCCGTAGCCTCGTTGCCAGAGAAAGTGCTGTCAGCAATTTCGAGCACGCCAAGTTTGGACGCGAGTCCGGCGCCTGCACCGGCACGATTTGCCGTAAACTCCGCGTTAATCAACACGCCGTCGGGACCGTTGAGCGAAAGTCCGCCTCCATCAAATTTCGCCCAGTTATCGTGAAACCGTGTATTCTCCACATACACGGTCGATGGCCCATTGTAGGCATAGATACCGCCGGCGTGATTCTGGGCGCTGTTGCTAATAACCACACTTCCTATCAACGTCAGCGGGGAATCAAACAGATAGAGCCCCCCGCCATCGATCGCGGCCTGATTGTGAGTCAGCACCGTATCCGTCATGGCAACGGTAGCCTGAAAGGCGTAGATACCGCCACCACCCGCAGACGCTATTGTTGCTGACGCCGCATTCCCTTCTATCTGGCAATCCTCCACGATCAGGTGAGTCGAACGCGCCCAGATACCGCCGCCCTGCTGATTGTTGTAGTCACCGCCGGCGGTGGCTTCTCCTCCCGTGATCTGCAATCCCCGCAACGTCACCGCGATCGGGGCATTGCTATCGTCATAGGCGTGAATCACCCGTCCCTGCCCACCCGCGTCCAGGACGGTCGGATTCGCGACCGGGTCCGCGGTCGTCCAGTCGGTCACAGTGTAACCGCCCGCGATGGTGAGACTCTTGGTGATGTACGCCACCTGCCGCGCCGAATATGAAGGGTTGCTCCAGACGTAGAACTCGTGAACGTCCGTGTAAACTCCCGATGCCACCTTGATCACGTCATTCGGCGCCGCCGCGTTGATCGCCGCCTGCACCGAGCTATAGGCACAGCCACTCGGACAGACGTGCCGTTCGGCAGTCGGCGCCATTTGAGACGCCGGTCCTTCCTCCACCGCGCGTGCCGACGGGGTCATGACCAGCGCCATGAAGATTAGCCACACCACCGCCAGTCCTACCGCACTCCCACTCCACAAGGTTCGTTTACCCATGATGTCTACCTCCCTCACTCTTGAGGTTCATGATGCTCAGCACAACAACGCCGTATGCAGTTAAAAAGCTCCTCTGAAGAACGGAATCGGCTCACCTCCCGGGTTCTCACATCCTCGATCTCACCGCGCCACGTGGAGGGCGTCTGATCCAGGTACTCAGCCCAGATCCGCAGGATAAAGGTGCGCGTTCGGCGTTCCGGCAAACGGTGCATAATCGCTCCTGACAACAAAAAAACGCTACGGACAACAGTATCCGTAGCGTAGCAGAGGCACCTTACAATTAACTTAATCGAACGTCACCGTCCTAACTTTCTGGTGTTGGGAGATCAAGACGCGCGTTCAAGGCGTACAAGCGTTGCACCTCATGCCCCATACGGCAGCGTTCCGCCAGCGCCAGCGCCTCATCGATTGCGGCGCGGGCGTCCGCAGGCGCGCCGGCGGCTACGTGCGTCTCCGCCAGGTGGCGGAGCGTCAGCACGACGTAGGACGGCACGCCCGCCGCCCGCGCCTTGACCAACAACGGTTCCAGCAGCGCCAGCGCGGGCCCAGGCTCTCCCGTACGCAACAGGAGCTGGGCCTGAAGGAGTTGTCCACGCGCGGAGGCCTCCAGGTCGCCCGTCTGCTCGGCGATGAGGCACAGACGCTCGATGAGATGCCGAGCCTCGTCCCACTGGGCCTCGTCGAGCAGGATCTGCCCCAGCGGATAGAGCGCCTTGCCCTGCAGCCGCAGATCACCCGCCGCCTCGATCTCGGTCAGCGCCTGCTCGGCATGCGCGCGGGCCGCTGCGTTATCCCCCAGACCGTAATACGCCTGGGCCAGCGTCACGTGAGCGTCGGCGGCGCCGTAGACGTCGTCACGCGCCGTGTTGCGCGCCAGCGCCTGCGCCGCGTAGCGCCGGGCGTGCCGCCACTCGCCCCAGAGGGCGTGCGTGCGCGCCAGGATAATCAACGCGCGGTCGATGATCCACGGCGAATAAGCGTCGCTCTCGGCAAGGCTCCGCAACCGCCGCCAGCCTTCCGCCGCACACTCGCGCGCCCGGAGCGGCTCACCGCGCAACGCTGCCCAGTAACCCTGGGAGCAACGGAGAGCGCCCCGCATCCACGGCTCCTGCAACTCCACCTCCAGCGTCTCAGCAAGCGCTGTAAAAGCCTTGGGCCCTTGACCCCGCATCGCATGCAGCGCCGCCATCTGATAGATCAGATGCAGTTTCTGCGCAGCATCGGCGTGCGACAGCGCCCTGGCGTAGTGTTCAAAGGCCGTTTGGGGCTGTCCGCTGCGCCGAAGCGCCTCGGCCCAGCCTGCGTGGAGCCGCGCTCGCAGCACAGGGTCCAGACGCAGATCGTCCGCCTGGGCCCACTGTGCAGCATCCTCAAAGTACATACCAGCCTGCTGAGGAACGTAACGCTCCAACGCCAGCTCCCCGGCGAGCACGGCGTGATGCACAGCGTCCGACGTCCGTTCAGCTTCGTGATAGTGGTGCGCCAGGCGCCCGCTAAGAGCCACCTCCTCGGGATATAACCTACACAGCGCGTCACCGACACGTCCGTGCAATCGCCGCCAGCGCACGCGGGGCAACGTCGCCTGCGCCACTTCCACGTAGAGATCGTGCGCCGGGGCAAACTCACTGCGCCCCTGGGCCCGCGGTTCTGTCACCAACCCCAGATCCAGCAGCGCGTCGAGCATATTGAAGAGCGGCACCTCCTCCAGCTCCACCACTTGACGGAGTAGCGCAAAGTCAAAGTCCTGTCCGATCACCGCAATGGCATCGAACACGCCGCGCTGCTCGCGGTCCAGTCGCCGGAGCCGCCGCTCGATCATCTCCCCTACGCCGGTGGGAACCGAGAACTTAACCGCCCCCTCCTCCCAGCCGTGAGCCCAGCGACCGTCCGCTGCGACGTAAAGCGCACCCTCCTCGAAGAGCGCCTGAAGCGCCGAGACCAGGAAAAGCGGGTTGCCGGACGTACGTCGCGCCAGCTCGGTGGAAAGCGCAGGCAGGTCGCCCTGGGCCAGCTGGCGTACCAGCGCCGCGACCACATCGTTAGGCAAACACTCCAGCTGAAGTCGGTCGCCACGGCGCGCTCGCATCAGGTCGTGAAGCACCGCGCGCAACGGATGATCACGCGGAAGTTCCTCGGTACGCGCGGTCACAATTACGGTCAGCACGTGCGCCAGCCGGAGGGTGAGCGCCAACGAGGCTGAGTCCAGGCGCGGCACGTCGTCGACGAAGAGCACGGCCCCTGAAGGGAGCTCGGTTGCTAACCAGCGCGCCACTGCCTCCTCCACCTGCCGGGGGCGGACGCCCGGTCCGCTCTGCGTCGCCGCGCCGGAAGAGCGCTTCGTCGATGCAAAAAGTGCGCTCAACGTCGTCCGCTGGGCGGGAGATAGCGCCGTCGCTGTCTCCGCGTACCATAGAGCCCGTAACGCGTCAATCAACGGGGCGTAAGGTAGCGCCGTTTTCTGCAGCGAAGGACGCGCCCGTAGCACGCGGGCACCTTGCGCCGCCGCAAAGCCCAGCAGCTCCTCAACCAACCGCGTCTTGCCGACACCTGCCTCTCCCTCCACCAGTATCAATCCGGGACGCGCTTCCTGCCAGCGCCCGACCAGCCAGGCGTACTCCCGCTCTCGTCCCAGAAACGGCGTATTCCCAAGCGAGTACGGGATCTCGAAGAGCCGACCCTGATAGGCCGGGGGCGGATAGCGGGGAAAATCCTCGTCAGCCCAGAGCGTGCCCGCCCGAATCTGCTCAGCGAGGGCCTGCGTGGCGGGAAGCGGCGCGACGTCGAGATCCACTTCTAGCCGGCGTCGACAGCGCTCGAAGGCGCGCAGCGCCTGCACCTGCTCCCCGGCGTAGTAATAGGCGAGCATCAACCGAACAAAGACCACCTCGCGATAGGGATCGCGTCCCAAAATCTGCTGATAGATAGAGATGGCTCGCCGGTAGCGTCCCCGTTGCGCATACGCCTCTGCCAGCTCCGTCAATAGGGTGAGGTAACGCTCAAGCAGCCGCTCACGTTCGGCGAAGGCCCATTCGGCGTAGCGATCCTCTTCCAGAAGATCGCCGCGATAGATATGGCGCGCGGTCTCGTAGGCAGCGATGGCAGTCTTGAGCGCCCCCGCCTCTTGCGCGCACCGCCCACGCTCGGCGGCAGCCTCGAAGACGTCCACGTCGATCCACCAATCGGAAGCAGGGACCAGACGGTACCCACCTCCATCCACCGAACGCAGAATCGCTTGAGGCTTTTCCGGATCAAGGAGGCGGCGGACCTGCGAGATACGCACGTAGAGTCGCGGACGTGTGGCAGTGGGCGACTCACCGGGCCAGAGGATCTCCAGCAGCTGATCGGCGGTAACAACGTGGCGACGATTAAGCAGCAAGACTTTGAGGATCGTGCGGTTCTGTTGACTGCGCCAGGCAGCGCTGTGGGACAAATCCTGCGCGCCCGTAATTTCAAGCGGACCCAGAAGATAAACGCGCACAGCTGCCTCATCGACGTTGGACATGGTCCCCTTTAACCACCGCAGCGTAAATCAATCATCAACTCCCGGGCAGAACCAACCTTTCAGAATCGCACACCTACAGGTGAATGCCATTATCAGACAGGTTGAGAAATTTGCAATCCCTTTAGAATCGCATACGAGCGAGGAGTTGGAGGCCACAGAAAACGGCCCCGAGCGAGATTCCCCGGGGCCGTCGGAGTAAAACCAATGTATCGTGCAAGCTATCGCTCTTACTGCGTCTCCTGGTCCTCCGCTTCTTCATCTGCTTTCGGCGCCGTACCGCTGCGATCCATCGCGAACGGCGGCGGTTCGGACGGCGGTGACGTTGGCGCAGGAGGTGTCGGAGCTGGCGGCTCGCGGGGGACCAGGGCAGACGGCGTCTGAGGACGCACGCTGCGTGGGACGCCCTGGGTCGCGTAAGGCATTGTCCCAAATCGCGTCAAGGTCACCGCGCCGCCGACCAACGAGAAGAGAGGTAGGATCAGAAGCGTGTGCGCGCACCCAGAGACCAGACGCACCGTGACCAGCAGCAGGGTAAGCAACGTGGTTCCCAGCAGCGACGCTGTCGCCGGCGTGCCCGCCTCCACATGGAACAGATCTTGCAACAGCCGCTCCCCCAAAATATAGCCCAAGGAGACCCAGCCCAACACCACCCCGACGCCAACAATTGCGGCGACCAGTAAGCCAAAGGGGATCAGACAGATGGTCACAAACAGTACCAATGTCAAAACAAAGCCCAGGAAGAGCGCCAGCGCTCCTACCCCAAAGGCAGTTACCGGTTCGTTTACCAGCGTATCTCCAATACGCCTCATCTGGGTAGGCCAGATACTGCCGATGATGAGCGCAAAGATCGCCAGAATCACGACCGTCAATAGACCTCTTCCAAGTCGGACCAACAGGCCGAAGCGTCGCGCCTCAAACATGGGGGTCTCGTCGAAGAAGATCTCAAACTCGCCAGGATCCATCGGTTCAATCTGGCCTTCAATCAACGCCCCCTCGTCCTGGTTAATCTCACCGATAGCGGAAACGTCTCCTTCCACAATGGCGCCCTCCCCCAAGGAAATCGTACCCGCCGCAAAGACGTCACCCTCGACGGTGCCAGCGATCATCACCGCCCCCGCACAGACCAGATCTCCAATCAGCAGCGCGCCCTCTTCCTGATTGACGGTGCCAAAAGCCACCAGGTCCCCGTCAAACCTGGAATTCTCCCCCAGGTTCACCGGCCCGAAGACGACGAGATCCCCGGTGATGGTATCACCGTCCGACAAGGAATAAGGGCCGAAATGCACGCCACCCCCACCCTGGCCCGCCAGTACAGGAGAAGCCCCTGCAGAGAGCAGAAACGCCAACAGCAAGATGTGAATAATCCGCTTCATCGAACAACCTCCTAGAAAACTGAGATAGGATGTCCTACAAGATCAGGACACAGTAGGCCAAGCTGATCACTTCAGGTGCCCGATATCGAAGCCGTGGCACGCTTACGACCCAGCAAGATCAACGCAAGCGTCGTCAGAACACCGTTGGGCATCAAGAAGAAGAGCGCGATACCAACCACGATCAGCGCCACGGGCAGTAACGCATTTCCCGCGGCTATGAAACCCAGCCACACGCGCATGAGCGCCTGGAAGATCAGATCACGTGACGAGAGAAAAACATTGGTGGCGCGCGCAACCCAACATATCGTCGTACCGAGAACCACTATTTCGACAGCTAGAATCACCAGGAAAACAAATATGCCGCTCAGCCATTGCCAGAGACGCTGCCGTCCACGGCTCTTTTCCCAACGCTCCAAGGTAGCGGCAGTGAACCCTGAAGGCGGCGGAGGGGGAGGAGACGCCGCAAAGAGCGCATCTAGGACGCCAATGGCCTCCCAACTCGCCTGACACTCCGGACACCGGGCCAGGTGTTCCTCCCAGGCCTTCTGCTCTTCCAACGTTAACGTGCCTGCCATGACACGCTCCCACCACGTGTCACGGTGCATCTGCTCCGTTACTTTACGCTCCGGCATAGACTTTCTCCTCTATGAGCTGTTCTGCCAGCCCCCGCCGCGCCCGATAGAGCCGCGACTTAATCGCCGAGATGGTCAACCCCGTCGCATCCGCAATCTCTGCATACGAGAGATCCTCCCAATAAAAAAGGGTGACCAGGGAGCGATCGGTGGGGGAAAGGGTCTCCAATAGATCCCGAACCAGAGTCTGGCGCTGTTGCGTTATGAGCTGCCGTTCTGGATTGACGGCGGAGCCCGCTTTCCATTCCCACGCACCGTCCTCTCCCATCCCATCCAGCGAGACGGTCGGCTTACGACGCCGCAACCGGTCAATACAGAGATTCGACGTGACCCGCAGAAGCCAGGGACGAAAGGGACGCTCAACGTCAAAGCTATCTAAATTATTTATTGCCTTGACGAAGGCCTCCTGTGCTGCGTCCTCGGCATCCTGGGCGTTTCCCAACATCCGATAACAGACTGCATACACGGATCTCTTGTATTCATCAAGCAAAGACGTGACGGCGGCATGATCGCCATCCCGCGCAGCGATTATCAATTCCCGTTCCGTTTCCATCCTACCCTCTTATACGTAACGAGACTATCGGTAGTTGCACAAAAAACGGGACGACAGTTAACTGTCGTCCCGTTATAGTCACTCAATTTCGCCCCGAGTCGTTGCTCCGGCGTCAGATGAACCGCATCAGGTAAGATCGGCAATCAGCAAAGAATCGGTTTCCTCTTCCTCTTCCTCGGCCAACAGCGTGCCTTTGGGCAGCTCTTTCTCCACCTTGACACCCTCGAACTCCTCGATGGGGCCATCGGAGCCCTCAATGTCACCCCGATAGCCAGTTCCGGCCGGGATGAGCTTACCGATAATCACGTTCTCCTTGAGCCCGTAGAGCGGGTCATCACGACCCTGAACGGCGGCGTTCGAAAGGATCTTGATCGTGTGCTGAAAAGAAGCCGCCGACAGGAATGAATCGGTATTGAGCGAGGCTTTGGTCAGGCCCAGCAGGACCTGCCGCGCACGCGCTGGCTTACCACCCTGCTGCGTGATGCGGCGGTTGGTCGCCTCGACCGCCATCCGGTCGATCAGATCGCCGGGGAGGAATTCCGTGTCTCCAGCTTCGGTCATGAGCACCTTGCCCAACATCCGCCGGATAATGATCTCAAAGTGCTTATCACTGATATTCACGCCCTGGGAGCGGTAGACCTGCTGCACCTCAGAGAGCAGGTGACGCTGAACCGCTCCGCGTCCCTGCACCCTCAGGATGCGGTGCGGGTTGGCGACACCTTCGTAGAGTTGCGTGCCGGCCTCGACCTCCTCACCCTCAGCGACCATCAGGCGGGCAGAGGGCGGGATCTCATATTCGCGCGTCTCCACCTCTTCATAGACGTGCATGAGGGTGCGGCCTTCGCTGCGGATGTGTCCTTTGGCCTTGGCGCGAACGTCTTCATTGGTCTCGTGATTACGCGCCAGGATGTCGAACTCCTTGACTTCGTCTCCATCCTCCACAAAGATCTCCCAATCCGTAGGGATCGTGTGGGATTCCTCGCGCATCTGGCTGTTGATCACCTCAATCAAGGTCCCGTCGCCCTCGCGAATGAGATGAATGCGACCACTGATGTCAGTGATCTCGGCCTCGCCCTTGGGACTCTTACGAGCCTCCAACAGCTCCTCGACGCGGGGCAGACCACTGGTGATGTCGCCACTGGACTGCGCCTGACCGCCGGTGTGGAACGTACGCAACGTCAGCTGTGTGCCGGGCTC
>CAZCPK010000125.1:0-9848 GCA_964500755.1 uncultured Anaerolineales bacterium | reverse complement strand
GAGAAGAAAGGCACGTCCAGGAGATAGCAACAGGCCGGCCGCTGAGACGATGAGAATTAAGGAGAAGGGGATCGCTTCACGCCATGCACCGATCTCTACGGGGGTCAAAAAAAGCGCGCTCCAAAACCCCAAAAGGAGCCCGAGGATGTAGATATTGGCGGCGCGCTCATACGCTTCCTTCTTATTCAACAGATAGTGCGCAAGCCAGCTACAGCCCGCGATCGAGCCAGCGATGATCACACCCCAGAAATCACGATACGTCAGATCAACCTGTCGCGCAGCACGTGTCACAACGAAAAGCAACACGAAAAATCCGACGCCCAGCGTACCCGCCAAGGTGCCGAGCAACATTTGATTCAAGTGTTCGGTCCGCGTTTGTACAATGACGTCGACCTCGGTTGTTGAGGTCTCTGGAGGATTGTCCATACTCAGCCTCTCCTGCGCGTTCATTCGCACATCAGCCGTCCGTAAAGATCAGGACGGCGGTCTCCAACCGTATCCAACTCAAACTCGTCCTCGCGCAACACAATGCGCTTGCGTCGCGCCTCGTGGGGGTCAATTTCAGCGTAACAGATCTCTTCCTCGGCCCCTGCCTCGACCAACACCTCGCCCTGGGGATCGCTGATCTGACTGCGTCCGAAGAACCAGAAGCCGCTCTCCCTTCCGCAACGGTTACACGCCATCAGAAAGACGCGATTTTCGAGCGCACGGGTGCGGGTGACGAACTCCGGCGCGTTCTGAGAGCCATCCGGCCAATTGGTAGGCAGCGCCACGATATCCGCACCGTTCAGCGCCACAGCGCGCATGGCTTCGGGGAAGCGTAGATCGTAGCAGATCAACATACCGATCCTGCCCAGGGCCGTCTCCCAGACCTGAAAACCGGTATCGCCGGGCATCACAAGGCGGTCAACGCCCAGCAGAGGCAGATGAGCCTTGCGGTACGTGCCGATGAGACCACCCGGGCCCACCAAGACGGCGGAATTATAGACAATCTCCTCACTCTGGTGCTCCAGCAAGCCCACCACGGCGTACACGTTGGCCTCGGCACAGAGAGCGTTCACCGCCGCGGTTGTAGGTCCGGGGACCGGCTCCGCCGCAGCCCGGGCTTGCTCCAGACTGTCGAAGCCATAACCCGAGATGGCGCACTCTGGAAAAACCACCAGCTGCGCCCCCTCTTCACCAGCCTCACGAAGCGCTGTCAGCACCCGTTCTCTGTTGACTGCAGTTCGGCCCAGCTGAGGATCCATCTGCACCGTCGCAACCTTGATCATCATACTCTCCTACGCTCACTCACCATAATAGTCATCGAGGTTGACCCCTGCGAAAAGCGCGACCAATCGCTCGAAGATGCGGATCACGTCCGCACGCTCCTCACCGTTCAGCGCCTCAATCCACTCGACAATGTGATTCTCCGTACGGCGCAACAGTTGTTCGTACGCCGTACAGCCTGCCGGCGTCAAGCGCAACAGCACGCGGCGCCGATCCTCGGAGTCGCGCTCCCTGGTCACCAGATCGCGGGCTTCCAGCCCTTGAATCAACTTGGACATGGTCGGCAAGGAGACCCCCTGATACTCGGCTAACCCGGAAAGACAGGTTTTCCCCTCACGAAAGAGATAGGCCATCACCCGAAACTGCGGTTCGGTGAAGAGCCCGGCGCTGTGCTTGCGCAAATCCTGGCGCATCAACCGCGCCAGGCGCGGTACGCCCCCAATAATTGCGTGAGCAGCCTCCAGTGGCGTCGCCGAGTTCTCCATAACAATACTCCTTACAAATTTCTAGAAACCAAGAACCTTAGCCACAACGCCCCCCCGAGGATCCATCCAAGGAAAAACATCACCAACACTACGATAAAAGACATGACCATCTTCAAAGGAATCCCCGACGTCCATACATAGGCTGGCCAGAGATCAAACGGTCGTGCGTTCCTGGGATTATAGAACCAGAGCATGGCATCAAAGCTCCAGGGATAATCTGGCACCAAAGGAATCGGTTCGGGCAACCTTGCTTCCAGAGGCGATATCTCCGTTCCATCTCTCACGATCTTAGCATAAGATAGGAAAATGCCCAATTCCCGTTCATCGCCGGTCAGAGTAGTAGCCGAAAGGGGTGCTCGCATCCGTAACGTCCCAGGTACTATCTGCACGCTCACAGCGGGAACGGTCAGATGCTCCCGCCATTGATAATTTCCCCCTTCCTGCTGCACGAGATCTCGCTCCCCAGACAGCGGAAAACCATTATATGTGAATGTAAGCGCTTCTGAGTACGATGTCGTATACTCTAAAGAGATATTCAATGCCCGTCCCAGTTGACTATAGATCAAGAGCTCGGCCTCCCTCTTGGTCCACCGGCCAAAAGGGGCCATCTCCGGGACCTCCACATCGTAGAATCCGTCGTTGAGGGTGTAAAAGGTCTGCTCTTGCGTTCGCACCGCGTGATCATAACGCTGCCAACGCTGTAGCTGTCGAGGCCACAAACGCCATTGTGCAAGAAGCGGAGAATGAACGGGATGATATCGCTGCCGTTCGACGGGGACATCGCTGAAAAGATAGGTCGCAAAGTTAACGAAGTGGAAGGAAATCTGCACCCAGACCCCTAACACCAGCAACCCAGTCGCCACCAAAACACGCAGCCACTGGGAAAGGTCACGACGTTCAAGGAAGAATCCCCCGATAAGGAGCACAAGAGGCGTCACACAGACGATATAGCGGGGGCCCCAATTCCCCCCACCATGCCAGTTGTGGGTGACAAAACTGTAAAAAGCCGGATAGATAAGTATAAGTCCCAGCAGAAGCACAGTTTCTTCACGCCAACGCCGATAGAGGCTCTTGAAGCCCAAGAAAAAGAGTACAGCCGGAGGTGAAAAGAAGAAGAAACCCTTACCCGAACTGAAGAGAAAACCATACCCTCCTACAAGCGGGCGTGCTCTTTCCGCCCAACTGGAGACAGATCCTCGGCGCTCTGACTGCGTGTATCCCGTCTCTAAAATGCTACCGAACCGCGCATAGTTGAAGGCACCACCCAGTAGCGTCAAAGTGACCAGGGGAATCAACGCCGTGGTGAGCGAACGTCGCGCCCAGGGCCAGCGCTGTCGCTTAGGCATCCGGAAGAAGACCGCGAGCAGATATAGGAAGAAAATGGGGAATGAGATGACCATGATGTATTTGGTCAACACCCCCAAGCCGAAGACGCTGCCCCAAAGGGCTAACCAACCAGGTTGGGCGGTGCGCACGTAACGAATCATCGCCCACGTCGCGACGACCAACCAGAAGGCGAGCAGCGATTCTCCGAAAAACGTCCGGGCGTAAGGCCAAAGGACGCTCCCCAACCCCACGGCGAAAGCTGTAAATAACGCCGTACGCCGTGAACCTCGCAACTCCCGCACGAGCATATAGACACAGGCTACAGTAAGTGCGGTTACAGGGCCGTTAAATAGCGCCACAAAGAACCGGGTAAAATAGGGAAGGAACAGCTCGGGGAAAAATCGTCCTACCCATCGTCCCATCACGTAGAAGGGAATGGCCAGGATGGATTGCACCGGGGCGGTTACAGCATAAAGGACACCGTACTTATTCTCCACCAGCGCTCTGGGAGCCGGTCCCGCCTTCGCTTCTGGTAATTGCGCAAAGGTGCCGCGCTCGACCAGGCTCTCGATCACATGGTAAAACGTTTCTTCGTCCGCGATCGAGAAATGGGCACGCGCGGTTAGGCCATACAGCCCAGTAAACAGCACAAACAGCGCGAGAGCCATGCGGAGATCAAGATTTAGGCGCTGATAAAGAGACCTAGACACTTACCTACCCCTTACACACGTGATGTGGGAAGGTCCGTTCCCTTCCAATGAACTTGAGTTAAGACAAAACCTCTGCGAGCGCCGCCCGCAACGCGTCCTGCACCTCAGCAATGGACCCGCGTGCATCGACAGTAATCCAACGCTCGGGCTCCCGCGCAGCGAGAGCCTGATATCCGGCGCGCACCTGCCGGTGAAAGGCCAGCTCCTCCCGATCGAGGCGGTTCATCTCCTCGCCGCCCTGCTGCCGTCGCTGCAGGCCTATCTCTGGCGGTAGATCCAGGTAGAGCGTGACGTCCGGCGTCAAGCCGTCCGTCGCGAAAGCGGTAATCCGCCGCAACGCGTCCAGGGACAGTCCTCGCCCGTAACCCTGATATGCGTAGGTGCTGTCGAAGTACCGATCGCAGAGCACCCACTGACCCGCACGCAGCGCCGGGCGGATCACTTCGCCCACCAATTGCGCCCGCGAGGCCGAGTAGAGCAGGATCTCCGCGCGGGGCTCCATCTCAACGTGGACGGGATCGTGAAGCAGCGCGCGCACTCGCTCCCCGATAGCCGTTCCGCCTGGCTCTCGCGTCTGCACGACGTCGTACCCCTGCGCCTCCAACCAGGCAGCCAACAAGGGCAATTGCGTCGTCTTGCCGCTGCCTTCCGGCCCTTCGAGGGTAATGAAGACGCCGGAAGTCGCTTGCGTCACTTTCGGGCTCCCCGATTGATGATGCGCACGTGGCGATACGGCTCATGACCAAAGGACTGGGTATCCAGATCGGCCGCTTCCGCCATCTCGTGCTGATGTTTGCGGATGTACGAATTCTGCGGCGAGAGATCGATGGCTCCGGGTTCCCGCCCCACGCGGCGGATGGCCTCTTCCGTCTCCCGCATGGCGCGCGTGAACGCCTCGTCCTCCGCCTTGCCCACGTTAAAGAGATCCGAGAGCAGGGACTCCATCTGCGCGACGGTGTTGGCCCGCAGCACGTAGATTGGCACGTCCCGACGCTCCGCGTTGACCACAACTTTAGGTCGCCGTCGATAGTAGTGCTTGGTTGTCACCATAACGTCGGCCGCATCCATATCGTCGACGAGCGTCAGCGGCACCTGCAGGCTTTCTGCCGCCTGCCGCAGGCGGTTCCGCGCAATGCCGAAGGGAAAGAGCGCAATCTCCTCGAACGTACGCCGGGAACGGGCACGATAGGACGAGGTGACCTCGACCTGTGCTTCCTCCAGGCGGGCCTGTTCCACCACAGCTTCCACGTCGCCCTTGTGAATCTCTCCATCATCGTCGCGATAACGCAACTGCGCCCGGGGCGGCTTCCCGCGTAAGAGTGAATCCACTGAGCGCGCCACGTTGTCGTGCACCAGCAGGCGCTGTCGATCCTGAATCTCGACGAGTACGTCGAAGGTCGGCGGCGCGCGACGCTCCAGCACCGTCTTCTGCGTGCCTCGCCGCCGCGCTTCCTCGTCGGAGAGCGTGACGCTCTCGATGCCGCCCACCAGATCGGAAAGCGTCGGGTTCATCAAAAGATTGTCCAACGTGTTGCCGTGCGCCGTGGCGATCAGTTGCACGCCGCGCTCGGCGATAGTGCGGGCCGCCAGCGCCTCCAACTCGCGCCCAATCTCGTCGATGACGATGACCTCCGGGTTGTGGTTCTCCACGGCCTCGATCATCACCTCGTGCTGCAGGCTGGGCATGGCGACCTGCATGCGACGGGCGCGCCCAATGGCCGGGTGAGGGATGTCCCCGTCACCGGCGATCTCGTTGGACGTGTCGACAATCACGACCCGTTTCTTGTCCGCCATCACCCGGGCCGCCTCTCGCAACATCGTCGTCTTCCCCACGCCGGGTCGGCCCAGCAACAGGATGCTCTGCCCACTGCTGATCAGATCCTCCACAATGTCGATGGTCCCAAAGACGGCGCGACCGATACGACACGTGAGTCCCACAATATCCCCTTTGCGATTCCGAATGGCCGAGATCCGGTGCAGCGTCCGCGCGATACCGGCGCGGTTGTCGTCGTCGAACTCCCCGATCCGCTCGACGACGTAGTCGATCTCGGAACGCACCACCTCGGAGTCACGGAGCACCACTTCCTCATCAGTATATCGAGCGGTCGGCACCCGCCCCAGATCCAGGATAATCTCCAGCAGATCGTTACGTCGCTCCTGTCTGTCCAGAACAGTGCGGATGTCCTCCGGCAACACGCTCATCAGAGCGTTTAGATCGTCTGTTATAACTTGTGTCTCACTTTTCATGTATGTCTATGTCTTCTTTCTTAATATGATTACTTCCCTGAGGGAAGATCCAATGCGCATATTTATAAGAAATCTTGAAATATCCGCCGGCAAATCTATGATCAAGCAGGTAAAGGTTAACCTCCCTTACCTTTATAGTATTTTACCATGATCAAGTTCAAGAGAAAAATGAACCTGTACCGAAGAGAGGCGCATAATCCTCACAGACCAGGTAATTTCCATCCCGGGTCGCCATTTCCTACTATCCATAAATAAGAAAGTTCGTGTTAGAATATGTACGGGCATCAGCAAAGCCCCTTATACGCAGACGCAAAGGATTGACAGACAATGGTTACGACAAAACGGTTACAAAATCTGCATTGGGCGCCCCTGCGCCGGCTTCTTCAGTTGGACGCGCCCTTGCCGGAGCGCAGTGAGGCCGAGCTGAAAGCCGAGAGACAACGAAATTACAGATGGAATTTCTGGGTAAGTCTCTTCGATGGCGTGTTGTTCAGCCTGGGAACGAGCGTGGCTGCGCCCTCCACCATCATGCCCCTCTTTATCAGCAAATTAACCACCAATCCACTCCCCATTGGGATTCTTTCGATGGTTTCGCAGGGAGGCTGGTTCCTTCCACAGCTTTTCATGGCCAACCTCACCGAGCAGGTGCCAAGGAAAAAGGCCATCGTGGGCAATCTCGGCCTGTTGCTGGAGCGGTTACCCTTCTTCGTCATCGCGTTCAGCCCCTTGTTGGCCCCCACTGCCCCGGTGCTCACCATTAGCCTCTTCCTGTTCGGTTTCACGTGGCACACATTCGGCGCCGGCGTCGTCGCGCCCGCGTGGCAAGACCTGGTCGGACGCATATTTCCGGTGCGCCAACGGGGACGCTTCTTCGGTCTGAGCAGTTTTCTTGGCGCGGGCATCGGCGCCCTGGGCGCGGCACTCAGCGGCGTCATTCTGGACAAAGCCTCCTTCCCGAACAACTTCTTCTACGTCTTCCTGATCGGCGCCTTGAGCATCGGGCTCAGCTGGGTCTTCCTGATGCTCACGCGTGAGCCGGTTCAGGCCATATCAGAAGATCCCCAGAAGCCCGTGCCGATGTTCAAGAAAGTACCCAAGATACTCAACCGCGACCGAAATTTCGCCCGCTATCTCGTCGCCCGCAGCCTAATTTCATTGGGACTTATGGGCAGCGGCTTCCTGACCGTCGCCGCGATTCACCGTTGGTCGGTTCCAGATGGCGCTGTCGGCACCTACACGCTTCTGCAGCTGCTAGGCCAGGCGGTCGGCAACCTAACCTTCGGCTTTCTGGCGGATCACACAGGCCACAAACGCAACCTCGTCTTCGGCAGCGCGCTGAGTGCGCTGACCTCACTCCTGGCCTGGCTGGCGCCTGCGCCGGGCTGGTTTTTTGGCGTCTTTTTCTTACAGGGCCTCACCTTTGGCTCACTCTTCATCTCCGGCGTGATGATCATCCTGGAATTCGCTCCGCGCGAGCAACGACCTACCTACATCGGGCTGGCCAACACCGCCATCGGCGTCGTCGGCATGCTGGCCTCCTCCATCGCTACAGGACTGGCTAGCATCAGCTACACGCTTATCTTTACCGTCGCCACGGTGATGAGCGTAGTGAGCTTCGGTCTCATGCAATGGGGCGTCCGAGAGCCCCGCAGCATCCAGACTAATGCTCTTGACGAAGCGTCAGGTCATGGTAAAACAATCCCGTATACCATAACCACCGCCATTGACCCTTCAGATTGACCAAGCGACCACCTGACCAAGTGACGAACAGACCACCAGATCATTTTCAAGGAGGCATCTAATGAAGGACGTAATTACCACAGACAAGGCCCCGGGCGCCGTGGGACCCTACTCCCAGGGTATCAAAACCGATAATCTGATCTTTACCGCCGGCCAGCTGGGGATCGATCCCCAGACGGGGGAATTCGCGGGAGACGACGTCGCGGCCCAGACCCGCCAGGCTATGGAGAACCTGCGGGCCGTCCTCCAGGCAGCGGGCGCAGACCTGGAGCACGTGGTCAAGACCACCATCTTCGTCGCAGACATGCAGGACTTCGGCACGGTCAACGAGGTCTACGGCGCCTGCTTCGCCGACGCGCCGCCGGCCCGCTCCACGGTGCAGGTCGCCGCGCTTCCCCTGGGCGGACGGGTTGAAATTGAGATGATCGCAACCTCATCCTAACCGCTCTGGGCCTCTTGAACTTTGCCGGATAGTGGAATGAGGACCCCTAAAACTAGCGCAGTAGGCTACCCTAATGGGACTCACCAGACCTTTTCTGCGTTGTGACAGAAAGCGCGTGGCAAACGTTGCCTTTGCATTCGAAGAAACCCCAAAGAGCCACCACTCTTTCAAGCAAAAAGCCGGGAAGCGTAACCTCGGAACGCGCTTCCCGGCTCGCAATTCTGGGCACTTGCTTCGATCGATAAGATATGCCGGCACCAGGTAAAACTGAACGCCTCACCCCAGTAGCGTTCGAATTGCCATGGCGGGATGAAAAAGTGCTGCAGGCGAGCGCTTGCCGACCAGCACGCGGCTGAGATTCAACGCGTAATCCTGATCGCGGGCGGCCCGCCGGAGAGAGCGATTGAGAATCCACGCGCGGTCCAACATCGCCCGGGCCCGACGTGCCGCACGGTGCAGCGCGTCGAAGCGCGCGTGGAAGTCACGCCCGTAGCTGGTAAGCGCCGTCGCCGAGAACTCACCGCGCCCCAGGGCCTCCACGGCAGCCTGTGCGACCAGCTCTCCGCTGACCATGCTGTTGCCGATACCCTCGCCGGTGAGGGGGCTGACCAGACCCGCCGCCTCCCCCGCGACCAGCACGTTATCCGCATAGGGCGTCGCGTCCGGCGCATCGGCGCGGAGTGGATGACCAAGAATATCGCTGACCCGCTGCGCCTTTCCCAATCGGGCACGAGCGTGCGGATTTTCTTGGATAAAATTTTCCAGCATCGCGCTCAGGTTCAACCGCTGCTCCCGCACGTCCTGGGAATAGGCCCCCACCCCCACGTTCGCACGCCCACCGCCGGAGGGGAAGATCCAACAGTAGCCGGGCAGGACCGAGGGCTCCCAATGAATCTCCAACTGGTGAGGATCGCCGGTATCGCCATCGTAATACGCGCGGACCGCGACCCACTCGGGCAAACGCGGGGCCAGCCCTACCCGGCGGGTGAAAGAGGCGTTGCCGCCGTCGGCAGCGACGACCAGCGGCGCTTCACAGGAGAACGGCGCCTGATCGCGCTGTCCGATGACGCGGACCCGGTCAGGGGCCAGACGCTCCAGCGCCGTGGCGCGCACCCCTTGATGCAACGTCACGCCGGATTCCACCGCTCGCTCGGCGAGCGACGCGTCCAGCTCGACGCGGGGGACCGTGTAGCTGTAGTCCCGTACGTCCGGCGGCAGAGGCGCCACCGCGGACGTGCCATCGGGCGAAGAGAGCAAGAAGCGCTGGCTAAGATTATGATCGTCGCGGCGCACCCAGCCCCCCAGTTCCATCCTCTCCAACATGCGGACGGCGTGGTATCCCAGGCCATCGCCGCAGGATTTGTCACGGGGAAAAGTCGCCTGATCCAGGAGGAGCACATCCACACCGGCTTGGGCGAGGAAATAGGCTGCTGTCGCCCCGGCAGGTCCGGCGCCAACGATAATGACATCTGCGTTAGGTTGTGACAATGACGTCCTCCTTGTTCAGCGGCTTGAAGTTTTGTAGAATCAGTGAGATTATAGCACAGTTTAAAGACGGTAAAAAGCGGGGCTCAGGGAGCGTTACACATCGGGGACAAGTTCTCCCAGGGTTTCATCGGGCCAGCCGAG
>CAZCPK010000124.1:0-9911 GCA_964500755.1 uncultured Anaerolineales bacterium | reverse complement strand
TGGAGCTACCCTGGAATCCGGCGGTGCTCGACCAGCGCATCGCCCGCGCCCACCGTCACGGACAGCCGCACACCGTCAACGTGGTCAATCTCATCGCCAAGAGCACCATTGAGGAGCGCATGCTGGACACGCTGGCGGCCAAACGGGCCGTCTTCGATGCCGCCCTCGATCAAGAGAGCGACGTCAGCGAGCTCTCCTTCGAAGGCGCCGGTCAGAGCGTTCTCCAGCGGCTGCAGGTGATGCTGGGCGAGGAGCCGGCGCTCAAGCCGGAGCTCGAACTCGCGCCGACCGAGGCACCCGCGAAGGAGCCGCCGACGCTGCAGAGCTTCGCCGATCTGCTGGTGGGGCGCTACCCGGGCCGCGTACTGCTGGTCCGCGAGGCCCCGCAGCTGCCCGGCGCCCCTGCCGACGGCAACGTGCTCGTCATTGTGGACCGCGAGCCGGGCGAGTTGCGCCCGCAGATCGAGGCGCTGCTGGGCGAGCACTACGGCGACTTCCCCGCGCCGGGCCTGCTGCTGATGGAGCAGGAGGGCTACCGCGCGCTGGCGGCTCTCACCGGCGAAGCGTTGGAGCCGACCGAGGCGCCCCCAGCCTACCAGGCCCCGTCCATCCCCGCGCCGGATCGGGCGGACGCCCGCAAGGCGCTGGAGAAGAAACTGCGCCGCGCCAACCAAGGTCTCGACGCCGCCGACAAGCGGCTCCGCCTGGCCTCCGTCGTGCTGGAGGGCGGCTTCCCCGAAGAGGTGATGCGGCCCGTGCGCCAGGCGTTGGGTTGGGCGTTGAGCGCCTGCCTCTCGCTCTACAAGGAGCGGGAGCCGAAGGAGGCCCTCCCCACACCGCGCCTGGTGGAAGCGGAACTGGTCGCGCCGGGCCACCTGCCCAACGATCTCGCCGCCCGCGTCGACCGCGTCCGCGCCCTCACCGCGCCGCCGACCGAGGATGAGGAGGACGCGCCGCCGCCCAGCGTCGAAGCGGCACAAGGCTTTATCGCCACCGTGCAGGAGATGATTGATCTGGGACGAGAATTGGTGACCGAAGAAGGATTGTGAGGTGACCCAATGAATGCAGAGAATGCACAAACAGAAACGTCTATCCAACTTCAGGACGATCTGATCCAGGAGGTAAAGAGGGTAGCAAGTGAACAACACCTATCACAAGATCAGATCGTCTCTACAGCCTTGCGCCGCTACATGCGCCAGGCAGAGGAACAGAGAATTCAGGAGGAGATTGCGGCTTTCCAAAGCATGCAAGCCAAACTCAAGGAACAATACCAGGGGAAGGTCGTGGCCATCCACCAAAGCGAAGTTGTGGATCACGACGAGGACTTTGGAGCACTCCACCAATGCATTCGAGAACGCTTTGGCAATACTGCCGTTCTCCTACGCCGGGTAGGTTCCGAGTCCGAAAGCACGTTGACATTCCATAGCCTTCGTATCAAGCGAGGCTGATATGAGATATCGATACGCCAACACCTGGGATCCTCCCATGCCCGTTTTGAAAATTCGACTGGGATATCCGGGGAACGAGCTGTCGTTGAGGCCCTACACGGCCATCGTAGATACCGGAGCAGACGGCACCATACTCCCCCTGCAACTCATAGATCTTATGCACGCGCCTATGGTTGACCAAGTCCGGGTGCGTAGTCAATGGCGTGGTTGGCAAAGGATGCCTATGTTCACCGTAGATGTGGGCGTGGGCTCACTCTGCCTGTCCGCCATTGAGGTTGTGGGAAATGAACAAGACGAAGAGATCATCTTGGGGCGCAACGTGATTAACGAGCTATGCCTCCTACTCGATGGTCCCAGTGCTCTGCTCGAAGTGCAAGAAGGAAATGGAAAATGACAAACCATCACTGGAACAATATAGAAAACGAGCGCCTGGTCACCGACCCGCAGAAGGTGGAACGACTTGCCGAGGCACGGGAGGACGAAAACTGGGCCTTCCGCGACTGGATCCGCCTGGAGTTTGATTTTGACGACGAGCGGCTGATGTCGGTGGTGAATGCGTTGACCGAGGAGATCACGGCCCAGATCGATTGCACCCAATGCGCCAACTGCTGCCGGGTGACGACAACGAGGGTAGAGGCAGACGATATCGCGCGAATGGCCGCGGCCCTGGACATGTCCGTCCCTGACCTACGGGAGACGTACCTGGAGTATGTGGACGACGAAGGCGGGTACTGGCAATTACCGGCTCCCTGTCCCCTGCTGGACGGAAACCTGTGCAGCGTCTACGAAGCGCGCCCCACGTCCTGCCGCGAGTATCCCTTCCTGCACAACGACTTCCGGGCCCACTCCATCAGCCGCCTCCACAACACCTTCACCTGTCCCATCGTCTTCAACGTCGTCGAGGAGATGAAATACGCGCTGCGCTGGCCGCGGCGGGATCGCTGGCGCCGGTAGCGGGGAGATATGACAGCGGCTCTCCTCCTCGCGCCCGCGGGGACCGGCAAGACGGCCCACGCCGTCGCCCGCGTCCGCGCCCTGCCGCCGCTGGAACCCGTCCGCGTCCTGGTGCCCGGGCAGCTGCAGGCCGCGGCTTTCCGTCAGCGACTCGCCCGGGCGGGCGGCACGCTCGGCGTCGAGATCCAGACCTTCTACGACCTCTACGCCGACGTGCTGGCGCAAGCGCCCGACGACGCCGTCAACCCGACACGCCTGCCGCCGCCGGTCCGCTACCGCCTGCTGCGTCAGCTGGTGGAGACGGCATGCGACGCCGGAGAGCTGGACTACTACGCACCGCTGCGCCGCTCCGCCGGCTTCGCGCGCCTGCTGGGCGAGCTCTTCGCGGAGCTCAAGCGCGTCCGCGTCTTCCCCGAGGCGCTCGAAGGCGCCCTGGCAGGCGAAGCGCGGCGCCTGACCGAGCTGGCCTATCTTTACAACGCCTACCAATCCTGGCTCATCGACAACGACTGGGTCGACGCCGAGGGACAGGGTTGGCTGGCAGCCCTCGCCCTGGAGAAAGACAGTACTCTGCTCGGCGATCTGACCCTCCTGGTCGTGGACGGCTTCGACGAATTCAACCCCACCCAACTCCATCTGCTGCGCCTGCTCAACGACCGCGCCGCCGAGACGCTGATCACCCTCACCGGCGACCCCGACCGCCCGGAGCGCCTGGCCCACCGCCGTCTCGTCCGCGCCCGCGCCGCCCTGACGGAAGCGCTCGACGTTGCATTCCACCCTATCCCTCCCTCTCCCGCGCCCCCAGTCTTCCCCTCCCCCGCGCCCTCTGTCTCCCCTTTGGCGCACCTGGAAGCCCATCTCTTCGAGCCCGACGCTGCCCCTGCGCCCGCAGAGGACGCCGTGACCTTCCTGGAGGCCCAGAACCGCGCCGCCGAGGCCCGTGAGGCCCTGCGCTGGCTCAAAACCCACGTCGTGCGCGCCGACGTGCCCTTTTCCGACGCTGCCGTCGTCGCCCGCGACGTGACGCCCTACCGCCCCTTCCTGGAGGAGATCGCCGCCGAGTTCGGTCTGCCGCTGCACTTCAACGCCGGTGCGCCGTTGCACGCCAATCCCGTCGTCACCGCGCTGCTCAATCTGCTGACACTGCCCCTGCCGCCGGAGCCTTGGGCGCCCCGGGCCCTGCTCGACGCGCTGACCAGCCCCTACTTTGATTGGAGCAGCTGCGGCCTGCAGCCAGGTGACGCCCGCCGTCTCCACGACGTCGCTCTCGCGGGCCAGGTCGTCGGCGGACACGACCAGTGGCGCGCCGCGTTCCGGCAGCTGGCGACGCGCGCCGCCGAGGAAGAACGCCTCGCCGTCGTCGACGAGGAGGAGCTGGCACCGCGTCCCGCGTTCACCGCCGGGGAAGTAGCGCACCTGCGCTCCACCTTCGAGGCGCTGACGACGCGCGTCACGCCGCCGGAAGGGATCGACCTTCACGGGCGCGTGCGCTGGCTGGAGCAGCTTATCGGCGAGGAGGAGACGGCGGAGGACGCGGAGGACGTCTCGCTGCGGATCGTCGCCCGGGCCTGCGAGCACCCGGTCACCGCTGCACGGGACACCGCCGCCCTGCGCGCCCTCAAGGACATACTGCGCGGCCTGGTGCTCGCCGACGCACAGTTCTCCACGGAGGGAGTGAATGCGCACGAAACTTTCGTCGCCGAACTCGTCCAGGCCGTAGAGAGCGGTGCCTACAGCGTGCCCGGGGAGGGCGACGCCATCCTCGCGCTCTCGGCGCCGGAGGCGCGCGGGCTGACCTTCGACGCCGTCGCGCTGCTGGGCCTGGCGGAGGGCGACTTTCCACGCGCCGAGAACGACGCCGTACTGCTGCGCGAGACCGACCGCGCCCGGCTCACCGTGCGGGGGCTGACGCTGGAACCGCAGCAGCGCGGCGACGAGGTGACCTTCTTCTACCAGGCCGTCACCCGCGCCCGCCGTCACCTCCTGCTCACGCGCCCCTATCTCGCCGACGACGGACAGGCCTGGGAGCCCTCCCCCTATTGGTCCACCACACGCGACCTGTTTGCGGATGCGTCGGTGCGCCACGTTCGCCCCACCGATCCGATGCGCGATCCCGCGTCGCAACAAGAACGCGCCCGCCACGCTCCGCAGACGCCGCCCGCCCCGGCACCGCGCCCTGCGTCTCCCGGCGACCTCACGACGCTGACGGCGGAACTGGCGCAGCGCTTCGGCCCGGAGCGCGCCTGGTCCAGCAGCAAACTGGAGACCTACGCCAAGTGCCCCGCCTACTTCTGGGCGGCCTACGTGATGGAACTGGAGCCTCAGGCGCTGCCGGAACCGGGCTTTGACGTGCTGATCCTCGGCTCCCTCTACCATCTGGTGCTGGAGCGCCTCTACGCCCGCGTGCCCGACGGCGACCCCGACCGCCTGCGGGCCGAACTGGACGCCGTCGCCCGGAAGGTCTACGCCACGGCGCCCGACGACTACGGCTTCCGTCCCACGCCGCTCTGGGAGCGCCAGCAGGAGGAGCTGACCGAGACCCTGCGCCGCACGCTGGAGGCGCTCATCGAGGCCAGCGGCGACTACGCCCCGCTGGTGCCGGAGCTGGCCTTCGGGCTGCAGAAGCGCCCCCCGCTGGTCATCCGGCACGACGGGGTCACCCTACGGCTGCGCGGCTACATCGACCGCGTCGACCGTGCGCCCGACGGAGAGCTGCGCATTATCGACTACAAGGCCGGCTCGACGCCCATCTCGCCCCGCGACCTGGTCGAGGGCACGCGGCTGCAGCTCCCGCTCTACGCCCTGGCGGCTCAGGAGGCCCTGGGCGACGCCGTCGCCAGCGGTTTCTACTGGCACATCAGCGCGGCGAAGCCCAGCAGCCTCAAGTTGGAACGCTTCACCGGCGGCGTCGCGGGCGCCATCGAGACGGCGGTCGCGCACGCACTGACCATCGTCGAGGCCGTGCGCGCCGGTGAATTCGCGCCGATGCCCCCGCCCGGAGGCTGCCCGCGCTTCTGCCCGGCGGCGGCCTTCTGCGAGGAATTCAAGGCCGGGTCATGGTAAACTTAAACTAAGGAGAGACAATAATGAAAGACCTATTCTCTGATCCTCACTTTCGACGTCTGCTACAGAAGAGGCTGGCTGAAGGCTGGACCTTCGAGAAAATTGAACCAATGTCCACCAAAGAGATTTTCAGGCGCCTCAAGCGGTTGGGGATTAAAACGACCCCGAAGAGATTTATACGCACGGCCAAACGTTATGATTCCGCCCAGAACCTGGCGAAAGAAGAATGGTACGCGAAGTATACCCTGCACCCCGAAGGACGCTACGACGAGGACTTCCCCTGGATGGCCGCCATCGTGCTCTGGAAGCGGCTGCTCCCCGATCGCGTCAGCTTCGAGCAGATTGACCAGCGGATGCAGGAAGGATACACGTTATTGCAAGCGAGGCGCACCACCGAAGCCTGCGACGCCTGGTGGCAGACCTGGCAATGGATCCGAGAGAAAGTGACGCCGGAGCGAAACACGCTGGATACATTTGATAAAGCATTCCCTGGGACCCAATCTGTGTTCAACTGGTGCCAGGATTTCGAAATAGAGTTAGGAAACGCCGGCATTGACGATCCCAAATACCAACGCCTGCGCCTCCGCTACGTCCAAGAGTTTCTAGATACGTTCACCGATATAGATGGGCTCATACATGAGAATTTCTTGCGAGCCGAAGCCGAAGCTTACTGGCGTCTGGGCGAGATCGAAACCGCCGAGGCTAAATTCAAGGCCTTGATCGAGGCCAACCCCGACTCGGCGTGGGGATACATCGGCTGGTCGGACGAGTACTGGCTGCATCGCGACAGCCCCAAGGCGTACGACCGGGCCGAGGAGATCCTGCAGCGGGCCTTGGAACGCCCAAACTTGCAGGATCGTGACGTGGTTCTGGATCGCCTAGCAAGTCTCCGAGAGAAACAAAACCAGTAATCACAAGGTTCCTATGTCCATCCTCGATCTTTTGAAACTCAACGATGCTCAGAAAGCCGCCGCCACCGCGCCCGGCGACGTGGTGGTCACCGCCGGGGCGGGCTCCGGCAAGACGCGCACGCTGGTGGCGCGCTATCTGGCGCTGTTAGAAGAGGGCGTACCGCTGAACGCCGTCGTCGCCATCACCTTCACCGTCAAGGCGGCCCGCGAGATGCGCACCCGCATCCGACAGACGATCACGCAGTGGCTGGCGACCGGAGACGCGACCGGCGCAGAGGCTTCACACTGGCGCGACGCCTTCGCCGCGCTGGACACGGCGCCCATCGGCACGATCCACAGCCTCTGCACCCGACTCCTGCGCGCGCACCCGGTCGAAGCGGCCCGCCTGGGCCACTTGCCCGGCTTCGGCGTGCTGGAGGAGGGCCGCGCGGCGGTGCTCAAGGCCCGCGCCGTCGAGGAGGCGCTGGTCTGGGCCGCCGGGGACGAGAGCGCCGCGCAGCTCTTCGGCCTGCTGGGCGAGGACGGACTACGCCGCGCCACCGCCGCGCTGCTGGAGCAGCGTCTCGACGCCGACGCCGCCGTCGCGCACCTCACCGACGATCCGCTGCAGGGCTGGTCGGAGACGGTGAGCGGCTGGCTGCGCGAGACCCTGCGGCAACCCGGCTGGCAAGCGCCGCTGAAGACCTTTGCCGAGCTGCAGGCCGACGATCCCACGGACAAGATGGAACTGGCCCGTCAGGAGGTGCTGGCCCACGCCGCCGCCGTCGACGAAGCCTTGGCCCACGGTCGGCTGACGGCGGCGCTGGCAGCGCTGGCGGAACTACGCAGCGCCACCACGCTCTACGGGCGCAAGGGCAACTGGCCCGGCGAGACGCTGACGACGATGAAGGCAGCCACGCGCGCCCTACGCGACTTCTTCGACGCGCACCTGAAGCCGCTGGCGGACCCCAAACGCGGCGCGGCCTGGTCCCTGGACGAGGCCGCAGCCGGCGCCGTCTGGGCGCTGCACGCCGTCTACCGGCGCGCGCTGGAGAGCTACGTCCAGGCCCGGCAGGCGGAGAACGCGCTGGACTTCGACGACCTGGAGGCGGGCGCACTGGCGCTGCTGGACGACGCCGAGGTGCGCGCTCTCTGGCAAGCGCAGGTGCAGGCCGTACTGGTGGACGAGTTCCAGGACACCAACGAGCGCCAGCGTAGGATCGTCTACGCGCTCAGCGGCTTCACGCCGCCGGCGTCGCGCGCGACGAGGGGCTCGCTCTTCGTCGTCGGCGACGCCAAGCAGTCCATCTACCGCTTCCGGGGCGCCGACGTGACCGTCTTCCGCCGCGTCCAGGACGACGTGGCGCGGGCCGGCGGGCGCACCCACGCACTCGACGTGACCTTCCGCCCGCACCGCGTCCTGGTGACGACGCTCAACCGCCTGCTGGCGCCGCTCCTCGACGAGCTGGCCCGCCCCGGGCGACCCTACGCCGTGCCCTTCGCCCCACTGACGGCCTGGCGCAGCGAGCCGCGGGCCGGCGTCTCCGCGCCCTACGTCGAGTTCCACCTGGGCCTGGGCCAGGACGCCGCGGAGGGTCGCACGGCAACCGCTGCCGCGCTGGCGGCGCGCCTGCAACAGCTGCACGCCGCGGAGAACGTGGCGTGGGAGGACGTGGCGCTGCTCTTCCGCGCCTCGACCCACTTCTCCGACTACGAGGACGCGCTGGAGCGGGCCAGCATCCCCTTCGTCACGGTAGCGGGGCGCGGCTTCTACGACCGCGCGGAGGTGCGCCTGCTGCTCAACGCGCTGCGTGCCGTCGCCGATCCCAGCGACGACCTGGCGCTGGTCGGCTTCCTGCGCTCGCCGGCCGTGGGACTGAGCGACGCGGCGCTCTACCGGCTGCGCTTCCCGCCGCTTGCGATCGTACCGCGGGCGCAGGAGACGCCCTGCTCCATCTGGGCCGTGCTCAACCACCCGGCCCTGGAGGAGATCGTACCGGCGGCGGAACTGGCCCGGGCGGAGCGGGGCCGGGCGCTGGTCGCCGAGCTGCACGTGCTGGCGGGACGCGTGCCCGTCGCCTCGCTGCTCAAACAACTGCTGGACCGCACCGCCGACGTCGCCCTGGACGCCGCAAACGGCGGCGAGCGTGCCCGGCGCAACGTGGAGAAGCTGCTGGCGGACGCCCACGCCAGCGGGCTGGTCAGCGTGCGCGAGTTCCTGGAGTACGTCCGCACGCTGCGGGACGTCGGCGCCCGTGAGAGCGAAGCGCCCACCGAGGCCGGCAGCGCGGTCCAGCTGCTGACGGTGCACAAGGCCAAGGGACTGGAGTTTCCCGTGGTGGTCATCGCCGACGCCGCCCACGGCGGACACTGGGGCGCGCCGCCGGTGCTGCTCGACGCCCGGCTGGGCGTGACGCTGGGCCTGCGCGACGACGACGGACGCTATTCGGCGACCTACCGCCTGGCGAAGCTGCGCGACGACGCGCGGGACGAGGCCGAGGACCGCCGCCTACTCTACGTCGCCGCCACCCGGGCCCGCGAGAAACTGCTGGTCAGCGAACACACCAAGATCCTCAAAGGCGGGCGCTTGAGCCTGCGAGGCTGGCTCGATCTCCTGGGGACCCAGGTGGGCCTGGACGCCGTGACGCTCGCCGGGACGCCGGGCGCACCGCAGGCGCTGGAACTGGCCCCGGACGTCGGCTGCACCATCCATCCCTGGCGCGAGGACCACCTTGTCGCGCCATCAGAAAGTACGGAATCCACATCACGTTGTACGCTTCACGTTTCAGACGACCTGGTGGCCCCCTTGGTTGACCCTCCCACACCGGATATTGACGAGTCTGAATCGGCGCACCGAGTGTGGTGCGTGCTGGCGACGGGGGAACGGGCGCACGCCCCGGCCTGGGTGGTGGGCCAGCTGACCCACGTCGCGCTGCGCTACTGGCGCTTCGCTGAGGAGGAGTTGAACGCCTTCCTGCGCCCCTTCGCGCTGGAGCTGGGCGTCGTGGACGAGGCCACGCTCCGCGACGCGCAGCGGGAGACGCAGCAGCTCCTACTGCGCTTCCGACGGCATCCGCTCTGGGCCGAGCTGAACGGGGCCGAGCGACGCCACGAGGTGCCCTTTCACCTACTGGAGGACGGCGAGGTGGAGAGCGGCGTCATCGACCTGCTCTACCGGCCCTCGAAAAACGCCGGTTGGCGCATCGCCGACTTCAAGACGGATCGGCTGGGAGCCAATGTCGATCTGGAAGCACACAGTCGCGCAGCGGGCTACGAGTTCCAGGTGCGGCGTTACGTGCGGGCCGTGCGGAGACTGGGGCTGGACGCCGACGCCGTGCTCGTTTATCTGAACGTTGGGGGAGACGTGAGAACCTTGCGCGTCACGTGATTCAGTGAGCGTCACGCCGTGCCCCCAGGACTCAGATGCTTGAGACACGGATCAACGCGGATTTGACGGCTTTTGAATCAGGGGATCCCTGGGATTTCGCCGGGTGCCCCGAAAACGATCTTAATTTTTTACCACGGACGGCACGGATTTTCACTGATTTACATTTAG
>CAZCPK010000123.1:0-9980 GCA_964500755.1 uncultured Anaerolineales bacterium | reverse complement strand
CCGCCCAGGCTGTCCACGTCCTGGGCCCGAACCGCGCGCGGATCGGGGTTGAGGTAGGGCGCGCCCTCGCCGTTGGTGACGAAGAGACTCTCGCCGGCGTGGTCGAACTCCAGCCAGCCGACGCTGTGCGACGGCCCCTCGGAGGGCAGGCAGTCGGTGAGGGGCGTGCCGTCGGGCGCCGTGCAGGCAGGATTCTCCCAATCCTCGCCGCCGCCGCTGGCGACGTTGCCCGCGTTGGTGATGGTGCTGTTGGCGCCCAGGATCACCTTGCGGCTGTCCGGGTCGCTCTCGGGCAGCGCGACGTTGTGGTCCTGCGCCGGATCGGCGGTGACGCGCAGCAGGCGACTGACGCGCGCGCCGTTGCCGTCCGGCCCGTCGACGGCGCTGGGGGCGCCGGGCAGCTCCGGCGGGTCGTAGGTGTAGAGCAGGTAGACGTAGGGCGAGACCGGGAACGAGGGATGGATCTTGAGGCCGATCAGCCCCCGGTTCCAGTTGTTGTTGACCTCATCGGAGATGTCGACGAAGGTCGTCAGCGCGCCGTCCGCGTAGACCAGCACGCGCCCGTCCTGGTGTGCGATAAACATGCGTCCGTCCGGTGCCCAGTCGACCGCCGTGGGCTGGGAGAGGTCGCCCAGCACGCGCTCCGTGGTGAAGTTGGAGGTCTGCGGCGAGGGCCGGTTGTAGAACCAGACGCCGTCGAAGCCGGCGTAGAGCGTCTGCGTGATGGTGCCGGTGTCCACCGCCAGCGCCGTGGCGCTGCGGCCCTCGGTGCCCTGGTTGATGGGCGCGGCCCAGTCGCTCCAGGTCTGCCCGCCGTCCAGCGTCTCGGCGATGTGGCCCGGTCCCGCCAGGTAGACGTGATCGCCCATGCGCGGGTCGACGGTCAGCAGGTTGCGGTTGGCGTCAACGAAGGCCTGTACCGTGATCCACGTCTCGCCGCCGTCGCTGCTCTTGAGCACGTTCTGGTCGTCGGTGGCGTAGACGATGTTCGGCTGCTCCGGGTCGATGGCGGTGGAGTGCACGGCGCCGGCGCTGCCGGTGTAGACATTGGTCCAATTGGCGCCGCCGTCGGTGGTGCGGTAGACGATGCCGGTCGAGGGCACCGTGCTACGATCCTCAACGCCCGCGTAGGCGACGTCCGGCGTCGCGGGGTGCACGGTCAGCGAGCGGACCACACTGTTGGTCCGGGTGAAGACGACGTTCCAGGAAGGGACGCCGTTGGTGCTGCGTCGGGCGATCACGGCCTCACCGCCGTCCTCGCCGCCCGCGTAGACGACGTCCGGGTCTGCCGCGGCGATGGCTAGCGCGTGGATGTCCGCGCTGTCCGTGTAGACTGTGCTGAAATAATCGCCACCGTCCGCGCTGCGCAGCACAGCGGCGGTGAAGTCGAGGCCGTCGGCGCTGCCGGCGTAGACGATGGCGGTGTTCTGCGGATGGACGGCGAAAACGCTGGCGTGCTGACCGATGGGCCGCGTCCAGGTGGCGCCGCCGTCGGTGGTGCGCCAGCCGCCGTCGGGGCCGGTCGCGACGAAGAAGGTCGCGCGGTTCTGCGGATCAAGCGCGATGTCCAGCGGCGTGGTCGTTGCGGTGATGCCCGCGTTGCCCGCGCTCCAGCTCACGCCGCCGTCGGCACTGGTGACGATGCCGTTGTCGCGCAGCCCCAGGATGACCGCGCCGGGATCGGTTGACGGGTCAGTAGCAATCGCCTCCATCACGCCGGGCGTGACGTTGCCGCCGACGCGCGTGATCCAGGTGCCCGGGTCGCCCAGGCTGTCGCTCCGGGCCAGTTCATTCCAGTCGTCGGTGGCGTAGAGGGTGTTGGGCGGGTCGATGGCGAGCCGGTAACCCCGGTCGTCGAGTACATTCTCCCACGTCGTGCCCCCGTCCGCGCTGCGGTAGACGTATTTGGGCGCCTGGCTACCGGCGTAGACCAGCGTCGGCGTTAGCGGATGGACCGCCAGCGACGTAAACTGCTGGCTCTGCCCCTCTGTGGCGGTGAGCACGCGCGTCCAGGTGGCGTCCCCGTCGCTGCTGCGATAGACGGCGGCGATCTGCGGCCCGTTGCCCGTCTCCCGGTAGTAGCCCCCGGCGTAGACGGTGGTCGGTGTGACGGGGTTGACGGCGACGGCGTAGAGGTCGCCCTCCGGGACGGTGAGCGCGCGGGACCAGTCTAGACCGCCGTTCTGCGTGCGGTAGACCATACCGGAGCGCACCCAGTTGGTTAGCGGGCCTTGCTCAACACCGGTGGCGTAAGCTGTGGCCGCGTCCTGGGGGTTCACGGCTAATCCGCGGAAAGCCCCGCTGCCTGGTTCACTCCCGGTAAAAACCTGGGTCCAGCTCGCGCCGCTGTCCGCGCTCTTGAGGATCACGCCCCGAGCGGCGTCGCTCTCGCCCGCCGCGTAGGCCACCGTGTCGGTGACGGCCAACGCGTGCAGGGTGTCGGCGCCGGCGTAGACCCGGGACCAGGTCGCCGCGCCGTCGGTGCTGGTGTAGATCTGACTGTTGGCGCCCAGCGCTGCGTAGAGCGTGCCGTCGCTCTCTGCCAGGGCGTTGACCTGGCCCAACGGGCCGCTCAGCGGCTGCCAGAGGTCGGTGAGCAGGATGTCGATGTCGCGTACCGTGCCGCCGCTCTGAACCGTCACGGGGTCGGCGACGCCGTCACCCTCATAGTCGTACCAGGCGAAGGGTTCCTCGCCGGGGTCGTAGTCGGAACTACCGTCAATATCAAGGTAAGCGAAGACGTAGTAGGTGGCATTCTCCAATCCGGAGATGGTGTAGGTGCCGTCGGTCGTGCTGGCATAGGCCACGAGCGGCGGCAGCGGCTGCACGGTGGTGGTGTATGCGGAGAGTTGAATGGTGAGCGCTCCTGGAACGTTGCCGTAATAGGTCACCGTGCCCTCGATGGCGCCGGTGCCCGTCTGGGCGCGCGACATCTGCGCCAGCGTGAAAAACGTCAGAACCAGGAGCCCGGCCACGACGAGTACGCCGGTCAATTTTCTAACCCGTACCGATCTGGAACGTGTGGACGTTGTTCTCATTGTTCCCCCATTTTAATCTGATCCGAAAATTGAGAAGAAGACCCGCAGCACCCGGGAGCGTCGCGTGACCGTCCGCAGGCCGACGACCAGACGCTCCTTCAGCGCGAGGCCGTGCCAGGAGTTGCGCACGGTCCGGCTCAGTCCCATTACGAAAAAGGCGGCCCAGAAGAGACTGCCCAGGTCGGCGGTGGTGAGCAGGGACTTGGTGAGGACGTGGTAGATGCTGGCGCCGATCAGCGCCAGGAAGAGCGTCAGCTGCGGCAGGATCTCCCGCCAGTACCAGCGGTAGACGTGCTCCTTGCGCGTGACGCGGTAGGTCGGCTTGCGGTGAGGGCCGTAGAAGAGCGCGGCCAGCGTCGCCCGGACGTAGACCGGGGCCAGGCCCAGCCACGTCTGGCGGGCGCGCCAGAGTGACTCGAAGGGCAGGCCGTCGGCCAGGGCGATGAGCAGCAGCTCGACGGCCAGGGCGTGCGGCCAGAAGTGGAGCGCGTACTGCGTCTGCGTGGTGATCAGCGGGTAGGTGTCGAAGATCAGCGAGAAGATGGGCGTGATGGCGAAGATGAGCACGGCGAAGCTGAGCAGGTAGAAGAAGCCGAGCTCCGCGAAGTGCAGGTGCTGCCGCAGGTTGAGCCCCGACTTGTCGCCCCAGAAGGTCAGCCGCATCGTGTCGATGGCCCAGGTCCCCCGCTGCTTGATGACATTGGGGATATCCTCCGGCGCGGTCTGCCCGACGGCGCCGACGATGGGGAGGTACGTGCTGCGCCAGCCGCGCCGCAGTGCCTCGACGCCGGATTGGAGATCCTCCACCAGATTCCACGTCGGAAAGCCGTCGATGTCCTCCAGCGCTTCCCGCCGCCAGACCAGGCCCGAGCCGCAGGGAAAGACGGCGTTGGCCGAGTTCTTGGCCAACATCGCCCGGCGGTAGAAGAGCGGTTCCAGGTTGCCGAAGGGGTCGGCGGGGGTGACCTGGGCTTCCTTGATGGTCTGGACAAAGGCCAGTTTCGGGTCGCGCGTCAGCTGTCCCAGCGCTTGCCGCAGAAAGTCCGCGTCGCTCACGAGGTCGTCGGCATCCCGCGTCTCGATAAAGTCGGGCGGTCGTTCCCAGGTGTGGATGAAGTCCAGCGCCGCGTTGAGGTTGCCCGCTTTGGCCGCGCCCTGGCGTTTCGGGTTGCCACGGTGCGGCGGTTCGTAGTAGAAGATGTGCGCTTCTGGGTGCGCGCTCTGCAGCTGATTCACGACCTCGCGGATGGTCAGGCGGTGCCCGTCGTCGCTGACGATCAGGTGGATGCGCGCTTGAGGATAGTCCTGTTCCAGCACCGAGCGGGCGGTGTTATAGACCATCTCCGCCGGCTCGCCGTAGGTCGGCACGATGACCGCCACGTCACGCACACCCTCATCCGTAACTGGATCGAGTTCCGGCGCGCTGATGGACCAGTGGTTGACGATGGTGATCAGCAGCATGAGCGAGGTCATAATGCTGGCGAGCGCGAAGGGGATCGAGAGCCAGGGGGCGGAGAGGTTCAGGTTGTCGAAGAGCCAGGGCAGGTACCAGAGCATGGTCAGCACGATCAAGATGCCGGCGGCACGGATTTTCCAGTTCTTCACGTCGTTTACTCCCCGGTGTTTTTCCACACAACGGTCTCGACAGGATAGCGGACGTAGTTGAAGTCCTCGCCGAGGTTGATCACCATACTGCTGTCACTGTAGATCTGCTGATAGGTGTCACATGCCTCTAAGGACGCCTGGACGTCGCCGGGCCAGGCGTAAGAGCCGCGGACGTCGACGACCCAATTGTAGGCGCAGAGGTCGGGTGCGTCCTCTTCGTGGGTGATCCGGTAGAGGTCGTAGACGTCCCAGGGAGAGGCGATGCGGTCGGCGGTGTAGAGGTACATGGTGAAGGGCCACGATTCGTTGATCAGCAGTTGATCGCCGGGCTCGACCAACGAGAGCAGGACGCCGGCCGGCGTACGAAGGTCGGGCCAGCCGCGATCCGCCTGGTTAACCTGAATGAGGCCCAGCCCGGCCAGCCCCAACACCAGGACGACGGTCGCGGCCTTACGCAGCCAGCGATGGGGTCCATCACCCCACAGTCGGCTCAGCGTCACGCCGACCAGCGGGTAGACGAAGAGGAAGCCGAAGACCACGTGTTTGTTGGTGCCCACGGGATCGCCCGCCAGGAGGTGGTACGTCGGCCAGATCCCCAGACAGAGCAGCATCACGAGGCCCAACTCGCGGTGTTTCTCGGTCAATAACCAGCCGATTAGACTCAAGAGGAGGGGGGCGGCGCTCAGATAGACCAGCACAAAGCGGATCACCGAGAGTGACACGCCGAACTCGGGCCGATTCTGCAGGCGCCAGTTAAAGAAGGTGCCGATCTGCTCCCGTGCGGGTAGGAAGAAGATCAACCCCGTCGCGCCGGTCAAGAAGAGGAAGATCAGCACGTCGGTGCCGGCCTTATCCTCCCGGAGGAAATAGAGCGTACCCAACAGCGGCACGATCATCACTCCGATGGGGTATTTGGCGAAGACCGCCAGGACGTAGGCCAGGACGGCTAGGACGAGCCAGAAGCGATGGTCCTGCTCCTGCAGCTCGGTGAGCGTCCAGAAGCTCAGCGCGACGCCGGTCAGCGCCAGGACGTCATAGACGCCCAGGCGGGTTACGGCGAGGAACGGGCCATTGAGCGCCAGGGCCAGCGTGGCCCAGAATCCTACCTGCTCATTGAAGATATTGCGGGTGGCGCGTCCGAAGGCCGCCAGCGTGACGGTGCCCAGGAGCACGGCGACGACCCGCGTCCCGATCAGCCCCCCGACGTGATAGCCGGCGCCGGCCAGGACCGGCCAGGCGAGGGAACCGGCAAACCACGTCAGAAAGCCGTCGCGATACGCAGCGCTTTCGAGTGTGCGCGTGCCGGCTGTGACATAAATGCCTTCATCAAAGAAGGGGCCATTATAGTTCAGCGAAACGATACATAGTAGAAAGTATAGCGCGACAATAACCCAGCGGGTCCGACGATAACTGTTTTTCACGTGCTTCCTTTTCCTGGTTCATGAACGAGATTGGGTTAATTATGTGTTTCCTTGAAGAGTTAGTCAAACCATCCGAGATATTGGTATACAGTAAGTCACTCATGACCTTGTGGCTCGAGTGCGAACCCTTGTGCTGTGCCGAATTGGATCACCAAATATTATAGATGATTATCTTATTATTGTCCAGTGATTTCTAGCCTCCGCCCTGTGGGGTAGGCCGTGCTCGTGGCTAGGGAGGCGGTGTGGCGAGTATCGTGGAGCGGTGCGTTATGCGCCTGCATATAACCTGCTTCTAACAATACCTTCCTTGCCATTTTATCGTGATTGGGAGCCATGTTGGCGCATTGGAAGCGCGGATTGGGCAATACGCTCAATTTGATCTAAAAACAGGCTGTGGTAGGCTTCTGGAGCACGATTTGGCGGGTCAAATGGTTGCCTGGCCTGTTTCTGAGGTGGATACAGCTAGATCTGCCGGGTGTGATTCTGAAATAGTACTTTTAGATCATTGACGCTTACCAACCGGTTTTATACAATTAGTCATAGATTAATCAGGTTTTCCCCTTGCTGCTTATAGCGTTGTGTGGGTGAATTTTCGAGGGTTGGCCATAGTTAATAATGTTGCTTTATGGAAGGATAGGTGGATAGATAATGTTGCGACGTAACCGTTTATGTTGTGGTGTCTTGTATCTGGTGTGGGCTTTGGTGTTGGCGGGATTGTTGTTGCCGCGACCGGCGATTGCACGGACGGGGGTCACGCAGACGGCGTCCCTCTGGGTAGATGCGCGTAACGGCAGTGACGCCAACGACGGTCGAACCGCCGGCAGCGCCTTTCGGACAATTCAGAAGGCGGCCGACGTGGCGGAGCCGGGCGCAACGGTGCATATCCTGCCGGGCGTCTACCGCGAGACGGTGCGGCCTGGTGCCAGCGGCACGGTTGATGCTCCCATTACCTACCTCGCCGAGAACGGGCCGGGCACCGTCGTCATTCGGGGCTCTGTTCCCTCCTCGTCGCTCTCCTGGCAACAGCTGAGCGGCGATCCCATCGGACTTCCGAGTGGTGTCAATCCTGCGAATCTCTACTACGTCGATCTCTCCGCGTGGAACTTGAGCGAGGCGCCGCGCTTCGTCGTCGAGTTGGACGGCGCGGGCGAGGTCGCCGCGCGGCTGCCGCTGGCCCGCGAGCCCGATTGGACTGTTCCCACCGACTGGCGTTATCACGAGCTCTGGTGGACCGCGGACGGCGGCTCGGAGGTCGCACAGTGTGATCCCTCTGATCCCGATGATCCCGACATCGATTGGAACTGCGACCTGACCTCACGTTGTGCGAACCACCTGACGGATCGCAATGTCTACCCCGAGCCCGATTCGCGCATCGAGGGCGGCAGTCTGGCGACGTTGGGCGATCTCACCGGCGCCCGCCTCGTCGCCATGGACGCTAAGTGGGGACATTACGTCTACAATCGTCGGATTGTGAGCCATGACGTGAGCGCCGGACGTGTCGCGGTTGGGGAACAGTGCTTGCAGGACGGGGGCGCGAGCGATCCGGGATTGGGGTGGGGCTCCAAGTACTACGTGGAGGATCATCCGGCGCTGTTGGACTCGCCCGGCGAGTGGTGGTACGACGCGAGCACCGGGCGGCTCTATCTCTGGCCCCGCAGCGGCGGCAATCCCGCTTCGCTGGATATCGAGATCTCCCGGCGCGATACCGGCGTCGACCTCACCAATCGCTCCTACATCACGCTGGACGGCCTGACCGTCGAGTTCGTCAACCGCGACGCCGTCAAGCAGGGCTGGGGCGACGGCGTCGCGGGCAACACGGTCCGCAACGCAACGCTGCGCTACGCCGACTTCGGCGTGGCGGTGCGGCACTCCGGCGCGGGCGTGACGCGCGACTTCACGCTGGAGAACTCGGAGATCGCCCACATCGACACCAACGGGCTCTTCATTACCGAGTGGTGGAACGGCGCGCCGACGCCGACGTCCGGCTGGCAGCCCAGCACCGAGAACATCGTCATTCGCGGCAACGAGTTCCACCACCTGGGCTTCCGTCCGGATACGGACAACGCTATCGGCGTCAAGATTCAGTTCGCCAACAAGTTGCGCTTCGAGGACAACCACGTCCACGACATCGCCCACAACGGCGTCCAGTTCCTCTGGTCGGTCATCGAGTCGGACAAGTCCTATGACTTCGCGCCCAGCGAGATCAAGACCGGCGAGATCCTGGTCAAGGACAACGTCTTCGAGGACGTCTGCCAGCTCACCACCGACTGTGGCGCGCTCAAGTTCTGGGGACAGCCGGAGAACAACCACGTCTTCCGCGACGTGCTGGTCACCGGCAACGTCTTCCGCGACAACTTCGCCTGGACCTACATCTCCGAGCAGCGCGAGGGCTGGTGGATCGGCGGCGAGGGCTGCGAGGTGCAGGGACAGGCGGGCTTTGGCCTCTACCTCGACTACGCCAGCGGCATCCACGCCTATCGTAACGTCGCCTACAACAACGCCTACGCCGGCTTCATGTTCGCCGGCACCTGGCGCGACGGCGACATTATCTTCTACAACAACGTGGCGGCGAACTCCCTCTACGGCTTCCGGCCCAGCGGCGTGACGCACGACAGCCACGGCGGCAGCGTCAACACGCAGATCGTCAACAACGCCATCGTCGGCAACGAGGGGTACGGCATCTACCAGTGTACGGCCGATGAGGACTTCGGTAATTCGACGATCGATCATAACCTCTACTACAACAACGGTTGGCGCTCGGATGACGACGGCGGCGTCTGGAAACCGGGCGCTATGGCTGTCCGGGTGGAGAATGATGGCCAGCGTTACTATCAGACCGTTGAGGAGATCCGGCAGCATTCCTGGAATTGGGAGACGCACGGCATGCAGGGTGACCCTGTCTTCCGTCAATACGATCCCAACGACCACGATCTCTATGATGGTTCCTGGCCTGATTTCCGCCTGACGCCGGCGAGTGACCTCGTCGTCGACGCAGGCGCTGCGCTACCTACCAGTTTAGTTGATTTGCTGGACCAGTTTGGAGTAGACGATCCGCAATGGGGGCCAGCTTACGATATTGGTCGCTATGAGGGCAGTCTCGTTATTTCCACTACTCCCTCTTTTCAGCGCATTGAGCCAGGTGACGTTGCCTCATACCTGATTTCAGTGCAGCCGATTAGCGTGTTTGAGGAGTCGGTCACTGTCGAGGTTGCCTCACCTGCACCTCGTTTCGATCTGACGCTTGATCCTTCGTTGCTTATGGGGGCCATGGATGTCAATTTGACGCTGTCTGATCGTGGAACTTCCTCCGGGATTATGTTCTCGGTGCCTATTACACTGACTGGTGGGGGATTTACGTGGAAGACCAGTGTAAATCTCCTGATCGGCGGCGCGGTGGTCTATCTCCCGCTCGTTACGAAGTAGAAGAAAAGGTGTAGGGCGCACGTTCACACGTGCACCCCACTCAAGGCTTTACTGAAACCTCCGAGGTTTTGAAAACCTCGGAGGTTTCAATTTTAAGCGAATCGCCCGTTTTCTATGGAGCGGACGTCGCTGTCGGCGTGGCGGTGGGTGTCGGCGTCTCTTCGCCGGTGGGTGTGGGTGTCGGCGTGGCGCTGGGCGGTGGGGAGGTCGCCGTGGGCGGCTCCTCGGTGGGCGGCGGCGTGGGCGTGGACGTCGGGGTCGCCGACGACGTGGCTGTGGCGGTCGGCGTGGGGGACCCCGGAGTGGGTGTCGATGTCGCGGTCGGGGTCACCGTCGGCGTGGCGGTCGGCGTCACCTTCGGCGTGACCGTGGGCGGCGGGGTGGGCGTCTCCGTCGGGGTGGGCGTCGGCGTCGGTCCCAGGACTTCCACGACGACGCGGTCCTCGAACTGCTCGCCCTCGGTGGTGAAAGCGACGATCCGCAGCGTGTAGAG
>CAZCPK010000122.1:0-9996 GCA_964500755.1 uncultured Anaerolineales bacterium | reverse complement strand
GAGGCGGTGCGCGACACGATCGAAACGCTGCGTGGCACGGGCCAGCGGATCATCCTGCACCTGAAAGCCGAGCTAACGTGCGCTTTCGGCTCTGTACCGGCGCGCTATATCCGTCTCTTGGCCTTCGATACCGCGGAAGAGTCGTTGAGTGTCCGAGAGGATGGTCAGCAGGTACGGCTCGAGTCCGATAGAGAGTTCTTTCACATCGGACACACACCGGTTCCCAACATTGTACACAATCTGGACCGTCAACCGGCCATCGCCGAGCGCTTACCCGCTATCCACGGAATCCCGGCTGTCGCATTGCGCAACGGCGCGCGCCAGTTGCGTCCTTTGGGCTTGCTGGCACTCTTGTGGCGCTTCGATGAGGTGGAACAGCGGATCAGTGATGCTATCTGGGCCCTGGCCGATAAAGAAAACCTGGGCCAGCGGGAGGGGCAGACCCAGGGCATTAACGTCTTCATCTGCAACTCACTGGTCGGCGGTACCGGCGCCGGCATGTTCCTGGACATCGCTTTTCTGGTCCGGGCCCTCTTCGACGAGCTGGGGAGCATGGGGGATTTTTGCTACATCACCGGTGTGGGCATTCTGCCACAGGCTTTCCGGGGCATCCAGGGGCCCAATCTCGTACCGAATGGGATAGCCTCTCTGAAAGAGCTGAGCCACTGCATGGTCAACGGCGGCTTCTCAGCCCGTTACCCCAATGGGCGCTGGATTGACACCCCCCATCCGCCCTTTGATCTTTACTATCTCGTTGACGGCGTCGACGCCCACGGCTACACCTGGCGCGGCCTGGGAGAACTCTCGGCCATGGCTGCTGCGGGGATCTTTCTGCAGATCGGCTCGCAGGTGGGTCTGAAAGGAGAGAACGACTTCGACAATCTCAGCGACGTCTTGAGTCACCGAACGCCAGATGGACAGGGGACCTTTTGCGGCAGTTTTGGCATGGCGACGCTCAGTTTCCCTGCCCAGGACGTCGCTGCGTGGTGTCGCGCACGTCTGAGTGGAGCAATGGTGGAGCAAAGCCTCCTCCGGTCCGTGGAGGAGGCGGTCACAACTGAAAAGGCGGCCCACTTTTTGCAGGCGCACCTGCCAGCCGCGGATACTCTGGTTGCAGCGTTGGCTCAGGATGAAGAAGGCTTGCCCCTTATGGTAGATCCCGGGGCCGCTGCATGGCTCCAGCAACCGGGCGGTACGTTGACAGCCACCGAGATTATCCGTTACGTCGCCGATTACCAGAGCACCCGGGTGCAGGGCAGTTATCGCAAAGGGATTCGGAAACATGCGAAGCAGTGGATCGTGGATCTACGGCAGGCACTGGATACGGAAGTGGCTGCGCGAGTGCGTGATCCTGAAACCGGTTTCCGTGGTAGCGTCGCTTATATACGAGCGCTGCAAGCTCAATTACGTGGACCCGAGACGACTGTCGAGCAACGCCGCACGCATGCCGAGCAGGAACTACGACGTTACACTGAAGCGTTGCCGGCTCAAGAGGAAGGCCTGCGACACGCCGAGGAGGCGCTCTTTCTCTGGCGCGGGCGCGCCCAGCAAAACGCGCGGGACCGTTACTTGGAGACCGCTACCCAGATGCTGAATTGGCAATTGCAGGTACAGCTCTTTCAAGAGGCCCAACATATCCTTGCGACCTTCCGTCAGGCCCTGCGTCAGACTCAACAGCGTCTTGAGCAAGTGTGCGCCACCCTTGAGGTTATTCGACGCGGACTTACCCGGGAAGAGCAGCAGACGCGGGAGGCCCTCAAGAGCGCTGCCGGCGCGGTAGCGGAGATCTCGTTGCTGGACGCGGCCTACGTTGAACAGCTCTACGCACGCTATGCGCCGCCCCCTGTCCAGAGCGGCGCTGAACTACTCCATACGCAGGCCCCGGCCGACTGGTGGATGGCCGATCGGGACGAGATTGCCGGCTGGATAACGGACGCGGCGGCTCGCCCGTTTCGTCCCGTGGTCGAGATGACGGTGGAGGACGTCCTGCAAGAACGTGAAGCGGATATTTCTGCCGACGCCTATCGGGAGCGACTCTTTCGCCTGGCGGCGCCCTCGTGGAATCTGGATCGGACCCGTCTGCAGGATGGCGGCGCTCAACTACAGACCGTGCGCGTGTTGGGTGTGCCCAACGAGACGACCTCGATTTATCGGGATCAGCTACGCGCTCTGGTCTCAACGCACGATCCGACGGCAATCACGGCGTTCGTCGCCACCTTTGGAGCGCCCTTCACTGTGCTGCAGCAGTATCCCGATTACGAGCGGGCCTATCAGCAGGCGCGGAAACATAAGGTGTTGCACGTCCTGCCGCAATTCCAGACGGAAGGGGAGCAGGCCAAGCTGGCCTTTGCGTTGGGGATCATCTACGACTTTATCTTCAGTCGCGGTTTCTACTTCTACCTGCGTCCGGAGGACGAACTAGATCCACCCGTCAAACTGGGCAACGGACTGGCCAACGCCGTCCATGCCTTCGCTCAGCACGATACGCTGGTGGCGGAGATCATGGGGCGCGTGGAACAACGTATCGCCGAGACGGGGACGAAAGAGGCGTTGCAGGTGCTGAGCGCGTACTATCAGCCGGCAGAGCCCGAGGATACACCGCCCACAGACGAGCTGGTGATTACCTTACGCAAACTGGTGCGCGCCTACGCCGAGGAATTGCGCAGCACACAGCAGGCCTTTGGGGAGGGATGAACCATGACATTCACTGAACTGGAAATCTCGCGCGAGCACCCACCCTACCGCGAAGTCTGTCCGGCCGTTATCGTCAGTGCCGGAGCCTCCGGTCAGGCTGTGGCACGGACAGTGGTCCGTCTGGCAGAAGTGCAGTGGGACGCGCTCCCCCTCGTCCGTGATGTGAGAGTGGATACCTCAGAGAGCCCTGAGGAACATGCGCGGGAGATCGTTGACGCGCTTCGTTCTTTGCACCACCTGGAACTCATGCAGGCCGTGCGGCGTCGCGGCTGGACACTCCGACATCGAGACGGCATACACATCTTCGTGTTGGCTCCGCTGGGAGAACCAGAGCTACAGCAACACGTGCACGCTGTATTGACCCTTCTTCAGGTGCACCTGCGCCGTTTGAACGCCGGAGCGCCGGTGTTGATCGGCGTCCTGCTGAGAGAAAAGGACGCACTGCCCACTGAAGTCCTGGACTCTGGATCTTCAAACACTGATCCCGCGATTCTCGGACCCTCCGACTTCACCGGGGGATGTTACGTCGTGGAGACAACCAACGTCTACGGGCTCGCGTTTGCCGATCCTCAAGGTTGGACGACCATGATCGCTCACTGGATTAACGACTTGCTATCGACTCCTTTAGGAGCCAGCGTGGCGGCGCTTCCTGGTGACGTCGAAACTAACTGGTGTAGTTTTGGACTGGCCCGGTGGGATCTGCCGGTTTCATCGCTGCTGCGAGCCTTGACGCACCGCTGGCAAATCGATCTCCTGGCTGAACTCCTCCGCCCGTTGACGCCGGCGCAGTCCGTTGACGTTCAGAGCCCGCTTCTCTCCCCACCACCGCCCTGGCAGACTGACGTCTCCCCCTCGCCGTTTGGGTCGCAGCACACCGCCTGGACCTGGCCCGGGTTGACCAATATCTCTACACTTCGCACTGCGCTGGATGAAGTACTCGAGGAGGCTTTCGCTACGCTTGATCACGCTGCTCGGGATCAGGAGCAACGATTACATAGACTCAGTAGGGATCGGGAGACGACGTTGGTTGAGACGCTCATTGAAATCCTGGATACCCCGGACCGCGCGCGTCTGGCAGCGGCTTTGCAATGGCTGGCGACGACGCTGGAGAGGGTTGAGGAGGCGGTAGAGCGCGCGCAACAGCAGATTTTCGTGCTGGAGGATCAGCTCGCGGACGCCGAGGACGCCCAGAGTGAGAAAGGCCAAGCGCTGGATGCAGCGAGCGCGCGTTTCCCCCCGTGGACCTTACGGACCTGGTTCGCTGTCCTGCTTCGACCCTGGCATTGGCCGCGGTTGGCTCTTTCCTATCTACGTATTCGCAAGCGGGTGCGGGCCTACCTGACTGCTCTGGAACACGTCTGGCTGCTCCACCTGCGGATACACGAGCTGAGCTGGCGCATGGTTTATTGGGATCTGCTGCGTCAGGCGTTGCTTGAGCACCGTGAGCAGAGCGAAGCCTTCTGCCATGCGCTCCTCGAGGTAAAGCGCCAGTTAACCGCAGCCGAGCCAGACGCGGGTATTCTTCAGACTCAGCTGGAGCAGGCTGCGCTTCCGGCGGATTTACCCGTCCATCTCTATCAACGAGGCGGCGCGGCGCCTCACGTCGCCCTGCAGGCGCTCCTGGCAACGTCACCTACGCTCTCCGATTTCTTGAACATGGAGCAAGATGGCGCCAGCTATTTGCTCGAGGCTCTGGGAGAGCAGGCCCACGAGCGCTTTGAGTTTGTCCAATATCTGCGCCTGGATGAGCTCTTGATGCGGACGTATGGAGCAACGGAACTCCGGACGCGTCTTACCGAGCTCCTGGAGACCGCCGGCCCCTTCTGTTCCTACGACCCCACGCGGCTTACGTCTGACGCCCGGGCAGATTCCTTGCATGTGACCTGGTTGGGACTGCCCAACGGTGAGGCTTCTCCGTTGATTGATCTCCTGGGCGAGGGGCAGCGCCATATCTACACCGCCAAGACGCCGGGGACCATCACCGCCGCGCGGATCTTGACCGGTCTACCCGATGATGAGATCACCCGTGGCCCAATTGAACATCATACGATTCAGATATATGAGGAGGAGGTGTCCGATGAATAAGCAGTGGCAAACGCAATCGCTGTTGGAGGAGATCAGTGCGCATCCCAATCTCACGCAGGCCTGGCGCAAGGTGCGCTCTAACGTGGCGCGCCGGCGCCGGGCGGCGTCCTGCGGTGTCGATGACGTATCCGTCGCGGCCTTTGAACAGCAGTGGGAGACCAATCTGGAAGAACTACGCCGCTCTTTGGTAGATGGTACCTACCGACCTTTGCCGCCCAAGCGCGTGGAGTTGGGAAAACCGGCCGGGGGCAAACGGGTGATCGGCGTGCTGGCGGTCAGGGATCGGGTGGCTCAGCGCGCCGCTCAACAGGTCCTGGAGCCTCTCTTCGAGCCCCACTTTCTGGACTGTAGTTACGGATTCCGCCCGGGACGCTCCACCGAGGACGCTATCCACCGCGTGCTCTGTTATCGCCAGGGTGGCTGCGGCTGGGTGCTCGACGCCGACGTGGCAGCTTGTTTCGACTCCTTGGATCATGGGTTGTTACTGCGCTTCGTTGAGGAGCAGGTAAAGGAACCGGCCGTGCTGGATCTGATCCAGAGTTGGCTGGAGGTCGGCCTCTTGCACGTCGATGAAGTCGTCAAGCAGCAGGACAGTCGCCTGGCCCGCCTCACCGATCGCGCCGGCAGTTGGCTTGTGGAACAGGTGCTCCCCGGTCAGGCCTTACCCCTCGACGATGACGGCTATTTGCCCGAAGAGCAGTGGGATCACACCTGGGAGCGCCAGCAGACGTGGAAACGCATCCGTTCCGATATTTTCCTGCTGGGCCTCACCGGCTTGCGCCCGACCCTGCGGCGTGCCCGCCCCTTCGCCCGCTGGCTGGCGCGGCGCAAACGCGCAGTTCTTGGCGGTACGGGAGTGCTGGGACTGGCGACCGTGGCCAGTATCTGGTGGATGCTGCGCCGCTGGGAACCCACCGGGCAGGGCGCCCTCCAGGGCGGCGCGCTCTCGCCGCTGTTGGCCAATATCTATTTACATCACTTTGACCAGCCCATGATTGAATCCGGGCACCGGCTCGTGCGATATGCCGACGATTTCGTCATCTGTTGCGAGCATCAATCCGAGGCGGAAGCCGTCATGGGAGAAGCGGCACGTTGTTTGGGCGATCTGCGCTTACGGCTCAACGTCGCCAAGACCCAGGTCGTCAGCTTTGAACGGGGCTTCCGTTTCCTGGGACGTCGCATTCGGGGGCATAATGTCAAGCCGCCTTTGAACTACAGGAGGAAAGCCCGATGACCACACTTTACGTGAAGGAACAGGGCGCTGTGCTGCGCCGCACCGGGGAACGCCTGGTGGTGACCAAGGACAAGGAAGTACTGGAAGACGTCCCCATCCTGCACGTCGAGCAGGTGGTGATCATGGGCAACATCCAGTTGACGACGCCGGCGACAGCCTTGCTGCTCCAGAAAGATATCGACGTCGTCTTTCTCTCCAGTTACGGTAAATTCCGAGGGCGCTTGATGACGACAGGGTCTCGCTTTGCTCGGCTGCGACACGCCCAACTGCGCTTCATGGCCGACGAGGAGGCCGTGTTGGTCCTGACGCGGGCGCTTGTGGTCGGCAAGCTCAAGAACCAAGCCTCGCTGCTGCGTCGTCTGTCGAACGGTCAGGGAGTGCACAGCGCGGTGCGGAGTCTGGAGCAAGCCATCCACCGGGCCCGCCGCGCTCCTGATCCCGACACATTGCGAGGCTACGAGGGCGCAGCCGGTGCCGCCTACTTCGGCGCGTTGCGCACCCAGATTTCCCAGGATTGGGGCTTCGCGCGGCGGCTCTATCATCCGCCGCCGGACCCGGTCAACGCCATGCTCAGCCTCGGTTACACGCTCATCCTCAAGGACGTGACCGCCGCCGTGCAATTGGTGGGCCTGGATCCCTTTCTGGGCTTCTTTCACACGTTGGATTACGGACGCCCCTCCCTCTGCCTGGATCTGATGGAAGCATTACGCCCGCTGGTGGACGCTCTGGTGTTGCAGCTGATCCGCGATCAACGGATCCGGCGGCAGGACTTCAAACCCACCGAGAAGAACGGCAAGGCCTCGGTGCTTCTCTTGGAACCGGCGCTACAGCGCTATCTGCGGGCCTACGAGCAACTGATCAACCGCCGGTTCCTTTACCGACCGACCGGAGAGCACACCTCACTCCGGCGCTGTATGGAGCTGCAGGCGCGGGAGTTGGCCCAGGTCATGCTCGGCAAACGGCGTCGCTTTATTCCCTTCAACGTGGATCAATGACGGTCGTGGTGTGAGGGTCAGAGCGTTGACGGTCTCAATCCTATCAGCGCTCTGACTATCTTATTCGTAGCCATCAGACTATCCGACGACATAGCGCTCGGATTAACAGGAGGAGTACCATGTCCCGTAAACAAAAGCCTGACCCAGCCGAGAACTTGCCGCCGCGCCGCGCTCCTCACCATTTCATTGTGGTGAGCTACGACATTCCCAAGGACAAGCGCCGCACCAAAGTGAGTAAGATTCTGTCGGACTATGGAGAGCGCGTGCAATACAGCGTCTTTGAATGCTGGCTGCGCAAAGCGGATTTCGAACGCTTGCAGGCGCGCCTGAAAGCCGTGCTCAACGCTAAAGCGGACGACGTGCGTTTCTACCATCTCTGCGAGAACTGCCGGCGGAAGTCGACAGTCTGGAGCAAGAAACGGCGCGCTCGACCTCGTGAAACAGTGATTGTATGATGAAAGAGCATCATCAATGGTCGTGGGTAAATTTGACAACGCCCTCCCCATCGCATACAATAGACCTGTAGCTAAACAAGAGTCTACGAGCGTTTGGCTCATGCTGGATATTGCAGAACCGTCAAAAGCGTAGCTTTATAGGCACCTTCCAGAAGGATCTCGCAACATGCCCAAATGGCCTAGAATTACCACAATATGTAGGGGAATTCAAATTGGCAAGGGCTAGATGTGGGGGATATTGCAAAAAGGAGTCAGAGAAGCATCAATCCCCGTAAGGGGACGGAGACCTGAAAAAGATCAATCACCGTCTCCATTTTATCTCCTTGTCAGAGAAGCATCAATCCCCGTAAGGGGACGGAGACTAGCAAGAAAAGGATCCCAAAGGCAGCCGTGGCGGCCTGTCAGAGAAGCATCAATCCCCGTAAGGGGACGGAGACCGGGAGGCCCACATTGTCAGGAAGGGTCGTGGCGGAGAGTCAGAGAAGCATCAATCCCCGTAAGGGGACGGAGACACAATCCCGCAAATGGCCTCACCGGGCTCATACTCACCGTCAGAGAAGCATCAATCCCCGTAAGGGGACGGAGACCGACATCTCACATGGGAGATGCGGACTTCGATGAACGAGTCAGAGAAGCATCAATCCCCGTAAGGGGACGGAGACCATGTCTCCGCCGGTCAGATTGTACTTGACCAACGTTCAGTCAGAGAAGCATCAATCCCCGTAAGGGGACGGAGACCGAGGGTGGTCCCGACACCGTCGGTAACCACTTCGTTCGGTCAGAGAAGCATCAATCCCCGTAAGGGGACGGAGACCCAACGTTCCATCCTGAAACTGCTCGGTAGCAAAGCTGAGTCAGAGAAGCATCAATCCCCGTAAGGGGACGGAGACGAATCAGGTCTAGTAGACCTCGACCCACCAAAGCTCACGTCAGAGAAGCATCAATCCCCGTAAGGGGACGGAGACCAAACTCCCCTTCCCAATCCAGCTGAGCTTCGGGCGCGCGTCAGAGAAGCATCAATCCCCGTAAGGGGACGGAGACATTAGAAGTTCTCCCCAGAGAGCTAAAGTAGCCAGTGTCAGAGAAGCATCAATCCCCGTAAGGGGACGGAGACTGTTACCGCCTATATTGACAAGCACGGTACCGCTACCAGTCAGAGAAGCATCAATCCCCGTAAGGGGACGGAGACCTTAAGCGCAGAACCTCCCCAAACCAGGGCAACAACGAGTCAGAGAAGCATCAATCCCCGTAAGGGGACGGAGACACTGGGTGCCGGCGGCGGTGGGGTGGCCGAAGCCTTCGTCAGAGAAGCATCAATCCCCGTAAGGGGACGGAGACCAGCCAGTTCTCGTACTCGGCGATGCCGACGTACTCGCGTCAGAGAAGCATCAATCCCCGTAAGGGGACGGAGACCCGCCAGGGGCGGAAGAACGCAAGAACGCTGATCAACAGTCAGAGAAGCATCAATCCCCGTAAGGGGACGGAGACGATACTCCATGAGGAGCTCCCCTGTTCCCATCACACCATGTCAGAGAAGCATCAATCCCCGTAAGGGGACGGAGACCATGGAAGATATGGAACTTAGACATAACGTCCCACCTCGTCAGAGAAGCATCAATCCCCGTAAGGGGACGGAGACAGGTCTGGGCTTCCTGCCAGGTCATGTCTTGGGCGTGCGTCAGAGAAGCATCAATCCCCGTAAGGGGACGGAGACTCGTTGTTATGTCCCCCGAGCAATTCCACAAAAAAGGCGGTCAGAGAAGCATCAATCCCCGTAAGGGGACGGAGACATCTGTGTCCGTGAGGACAACTCTACCGGGTAACGACGTCAGAGAAGCATCAATCCCCGTAAGGGGACGGAGACCTTTCTCCTCCTCAAAGACCACGGCAAACATCGCCGTGTCGTCAGAGAAGCATCAATCCCCGTAAGGGGACGGAGACTTGTAAGTGTCACCAGAACGAGTGGTGAACCCAACTTGTCAGAGAAGCATCAATCCCCGTAAGGGGACGGAGACAAATCCAAAGCGGCGAGGATGCCGCCAGGACTTCAAGTCAGAGAAGCATCAATCCCCGTAAGGGGACGGAGACGTGATTCTGATTATTGTTCTCTTGGTCGCCTCTTTTTTGTCAGAGAAGCATCAATCCCCGTAAGGGGACGGAGACACGAAGGCCCTACGAACAAAACAAAGACCAATAAAACTGGTCAGAGAAGCATCAATCCCCGTAAGGGGACGGAGACTCTGTGCCAGCGGCTTTACGCGGGCCGCTATCGGTGTGAGTCAGAGAAGCATCAATCCCCGTAAGGGGACGGAGACCAGGGCGGCGCGGCCGTCGTACGGCCACGTGAAACCAGTCAGAGAAGCATCAATCCCCGTAAGGGGACGGAGACATGAAAAAGACCTCTCCAAGCCGTTGCACCAGCTCCGGGTCAGAGAAGCATCAATCCCCGTAAGGGGACGGAGACACGTAGTAGCTTGCCGACACGTCTATGACAGGCTCCCAGTCAGAGAAGCATCAATCCCCGTAAGGGGAC
>CAZCPK010000121.1:0-9996 GCA_964500755.1 uncultured Anaerolineales bacterium | reverse complement strand
ACAGATGGCACGGATTTTCACTGATTTTTCATTTTCTGTGTAAATCTGTGAAATCTGTGGTTAAGTTTTCGGTCTGATCCTGCGAAGTCCAAAAGAACCACTGAAAATACGCTTACTTTGTAACCGGTTCCGTGAACCCGTTGACGGTGACCACCGGACGTCCTTTTACCTCTGCCACGTCGACGTTGACGTCATAAAGTCGCGAGAGAAGAGAGGGGGTGAGCACGGTCGACGGCGATCCTGTGGCGAGAACCTTGCCCTGATCGAGCAGGACGATGTGCCCGGCGCAAGCGGCCGCCGCGTTGGGATCGTGGGTGGAGAAGACGATGGTGACGTCTTGTGCGACCAGCGCCTGCATCAGGCCGAGTAGGCGGCTGCGATTGCCCAGGTCCAGGTGGGTGGTGGGCTCGTCCATAAGCAACAACCGTGGACGCTGGGCCAGGGCGCGGGCGATCATCGCCAAACGGCGTTCTCCGCCGCTTAGCGTCGTCATGGAGCGATCCTGCAAGGCGATGAGCCCCACCGTCTGGAGCGCCTTCCGCCCAATAGCGTAGTCCTCGGCGTCCGGTGGTTCCAGCGGGTGTAAGTGCGGCGCTCGACCGAGCAGGACGTATTCTGTCACGCGTAGCTCAAAGGGGATGGTTTCGTCCTGGGGCACCAGTCCCACGAGCCGGCTGTACTCACGGCGATTGTACGTCTGCTGTTCCTTATTGACGACGTGGATCTGACCCCGCTGTGGTTGGAGAAGTCCCACAAGTAGATGCAACAGTGTGGTCTTCCCGGAGCCGTTAGGCCCCAGGAGCGCGGTGATGGTGTGGAACGGTATTTCCAGCGAGAGGTTGTCGAGAACGTCTTCTCTGGTCTGTGCGTATCGGAAAGCGACGTTCGCAAGTCGGATAATGGGCGTGTGGCACTCCATCAGGGCAGATCTCTGGAGCGGGTTGAGAGTAAGACGATGAAGATGACGGCGCCCAGCAGGGACGTCAGGATGCCCAGCGGGATCTCTCCCGGCAACAGCGCGCGCGCCCAGTTGTCGCAGAAGAGGGTGAAGAGCGCGCCGATTAGCATGGCCGCCGGGAGGGCCAGGCGCGTGTCGGCGCCGACCAGACGGCGCGCCAGATGCGGGACGATTAGCCCGATCCAACCTACGGCGCCTGCGATGGCGACGACGGAGGCGGTCGCAGTGACGGCGGTGACCAGGATCAGCGCGCGTTCTCGGCCCGGTGCCACGCCCAAGGAGAAGGCGGTCTCATCCTGCAGTGCCAGCAAGTTGAGCCGCCAGCGCATCAGGTAGAGGACGACGAGGCTGATCATCGTTACCGGCAGGATGATGTTCACGTCCACCCACGTCACGGCCCAGAGCCCGCCTAACATCCAGAAGACGATCTCCGGCAGCTCCGTCAGGGGATCCGCCACGTATTTGAGCAAGCCCACGCCCGCGGAGAAGAGAGCGGCGGTCGCGATTCCCGCCAACACCAATCGTAGCGCCCAATCCCCGAGACGGATTTGGCGGGCCAGAAGATAGGAGAGCATCAGGCCGGAGAAAGCGAAGGTCGCTGCGCTCAACTGGACTGTGAGAGGTTGCGCGTTGAGAAAGAGGATGCTGAAGGCGGCGCCAAATGCCGCGCCCTGTGAGACGCCGAGGAAACCTGGACTGACCAGGGGGTTTCTGAAGAGCATCTGCAGGACGGTGCCGCTGGCTGCTAGTACGCTGCCCATCAACAGGGCGGCGACGATTCTGGGGGCTCGTAGGTGCAGGACCAGTCGTTGACTCAATTCGTCGTGCCACAGGTACTGGGGTGGCATCCAAAAGGGCTGCGGGTAGCGTCCGAGGAAGAGCGATAGAGCCGTCAGCAGAAGCGCTGCGCCGCTGAGCGCCAGGAATATGTATGTACTCCGTCTGTTCTCGTGGGACATCGAAAGGCATTGTCCTTCAACTACTGCAAAATGCAAGGTAGGGCTTTATTCAGTGCGAACTCTGGGTATAATGGAACTAGCGTGATTACTGTGGGATGCTTTAGAGATAGCTTAGGGGTAGAGGGGAACAGATGAAGCGTTGGGGAATCCTGATGATAGGCATGGCAGTGCTCACCGCCGGGCTGTTGGGCGGTTGGTTGGTGTTGGGGCCCTATCTGGATGCGCGGCTCGTGCCGGGGGTGTGGGTCTGGGACGCGCCGGTCGGTGGTCTGACCCTGGATGAGGCCCGACGGGAAGCTGCTGTCGGGCTGGCGCTGGACGCGCCGCGTATCGTCCTGGTCGGGCCGGACGGGCAGCGCTGGACCTATACGCCGCGCGACTTGGGGCTCGATGTGGTGGTCGAGGCCACGGTACGGCGCGCTTATGGACCGGGACACCTATCTGGCGGTTGGGAGGCGCCCTTGGAGCGACTCTCCTTGATGCAGGAAGGCGCCGTGGTGGCCCCGGTGCTGGTATGGGAGCGTGAGCGGGCGCTTGCCCAATTGAACGCGCTGGCCGGGCAGCTCAACACGCCCGCTCAGGACGCTGCCATTCAACGTTCTGATAGCGCATTGACGCTAGTCCAGGGCAGGGAGGGGCGTCGCGTCGTTATCACGGCGACGCTGGGGACGTTGGAGCGTGCCTTGCAGACGGCCGCACCGGCTGAAATTCCACTGGTCGTTGAGCCGGTCCTACCCCATGTGACCGACGCCGAAGCAGCACGGGCGTTGGATGTGGCGCAGGTGATGCTCTCCGAGCCTCTGAAACTGCTGCTTCCCAATCCCCAAGAAAAGGATCCCGGTCCCTGGAGGCTCTCGACGGAGATGCTTTCGCAGATGTTACGCATCTCCACTCAGAATGGCGAGGTTCACATCTGGCTCGACGAGGCCGCCCTGACCGAGTTCCTGGACCCGCTGGCGAAGGCGTTGCGTAGAGAGCCGGTCAATGCCCGTTTTCACTTCGACGAAGTCACCGGGCAGCTGGTTCCCATCGCCGGGGGCCAGGTTGGACGTTCGCTCAACGTCGCCGCGTCCGTGGAGCGCATCAACCAGCAGCTGCAGGTCGATCAGCATCACGTCTCGCTGATGCTGGAGGAGGTGCCGCCGGCCTATCCGGAGACGATCACCGCAGCCGAGCTGGGCATCCAGGAGCGGGTCGCGCTGGGGGAATCGTACTTTGGCGGCTCGTCTCAGGCGCGCAGCAACAACATCCGCCTGGGCGCTTCCAAGTTCGACGGCGTTATCATCGCCCCCGGAGAGGTCTTTTCCTTCAACGAGTTCCTCGGCGATGTGTCCCCTGAAGAGGGGTATGATGAATCCTACGTCATCGTCGGGGATCGCACCGTGCCCGGGGTGGGGGGCGGCATCTGTCAGGTGGCGACCACCGCCTTTCGCGCCGCCTACTTCGGTGGCTATAAGATTATTGAGCGTTGGCCTCACGCGTATCGCGTGGGGTACTATGAGTTGGGTGGCTATGGCCCGGGGTTTGATGCGACCATCTACTCACCGCTGGTCGATCTGCGTTTCGAAAACGACACCTCGGCGCATCTATTGGTCGAGACGGTGGTCGATAGCGGACGCGCGCGTCTCCAGTTCATCTTTTACGGTACCGACGACGGGCGTACCGTTGAGCAGATCGGTCCCACCTGGGGGGAGCCGGAGCCTCCGGGACCGCCGGTCTACGAATACGACCCCGAGATGGCGGAAGGTACGGTAGAGAAGTTGGAGGGCTCTCACGAAGGGGTGAAGGCCGTGCTGGAGCGAGTGGTCCGAGATGTGGAAGACCATGTCCTCTATCACGACAAATTCGTGAGCAACTTTGTGCCGTGGCAGGCGCGTTACCGCTTCGGCCCCGGTTATCTCCCTCCTGAGGACGCCGAGGTCATTGGCCTGGAGCCATAATGGGTCTCTGGGCTTTGCCGGGTAGTGGAGTGGGTGCTTCTAAAAACCGTGTCCCTAAAACTTAGATTGCGCCAGATGGGTACCGGTGCTCATCTCAGTGGAGTGAGTGCTTCTAAAACCGTGTCCCTAAAACTAGTGCAGTAGGCTACGCTAGTGGGGCTCACCAGACCTTTTCTGCATTGTGACAGGAAGCGCGTGGCAAACGTTGCCTTTGCATCCGGCGAAATCCCAAAGAGCCGCCATAATAGCACCGATTCTCGAATGAAAGGCCCACGACCATTGATTCGGGCGTGGGCCTGGCGTTTTCGTGAATATCTCTATCGTACTAAGCGGCCTCTGGGTTCTTCTCCCAGGCGCGCAACTCGACGCTTACCTTCTTGAAAAAACTTCTGTCGGGTAACTCCCCCTCGGCGTAGGTGACGTCTTTGATGCGCACCTGGACGCGCAACGCCGTTGTCTCCAGCTCTATCTCCTCATTCGGTTTAATCTGAACGATGTCCCCTTTGGCCTCAAGTTTTGATTTCAACGTCGGATCGTTGAAGGCGTACTCGCTGGCGAGCACGGTGGTCACCGTGCGGATATCGCTCTTGTCGAAGAGCCAGGCTTCCAGCGCCGTGACCTTCTTGGGGTCCGCGACGCCGATACTCTCTGAGATGCCAACACCGCATTCACCCAGGAAGTCTCCATCCCGTTCAATGCTGAACGACGGATCGAAGAAGTCATCCCCCAGCTCGTAGGTGGCGCGGTATGACGCCAGCGCCGGACCGGCTTCATCCTCTTCAGTTTCCTCTTCTTCCTGCACGATGGTGCCGAAGGCCGCCGCACCGCCGGGCTGCTTCTTCCCGGCACCGTTCTCGGCTATAAAGTTCGTCCATACGACAAAACCGAGGCCGACGAGGGCCAGCACGGCGAAGAGCAATCCGACGATCAACAGGAAGGAGAACTGCGGGCCGCCCTCATCAACGGGTGGGATGCTGACGTCCTCCGTGTTGGCCGCGATATCTCGAGCCAGCCGGTCCTCAGCAGAGCCCGGTTCGACTTCGGAGACTACCGTGTTGAGGAACTCCTCCAGGCTCTCCGGATTCGAGACCCAGGGGTTGGCGAAGCGTCCCTCCAGGTTCAGCCCTAGCCTCTCTTGCGCCAAAGCCAAATCTCGATGCTGCGCGTAGTCCTCCGCAACCGATTGGAAGTAGTAGCGTTGAAAGTCCGAGAAGAGGTGGCCGGGAGAGGCGTCTTCCCATTGGACCGGCCAGATTCCCCAGAAGAGCGCCATGCCCAGTAGAATGCCGACGACAATCCCCCCTACAAAAAGGTAAATTGCCTTGCGGTCGTTAAAAATCAGCTGGAGTATTTGGAGCATTAGAGACCCCCTTGCCAAGCATGAAATTGGGTTGAATTTAATCAAAGGTTACCATGATTTTTATATGTTGGCAAGTTGTTTGTAGCGGGTGTGAGATTTCATCATTTTTGATACTGAGGTGCGCTTCTCTCGCGCTCCTCAAGTGACGTGGCTCGCTCGCCTCCGGGATCGGATAGAATTGATACACGCCTCGCTGTGGAAGGCGTTGACCCGCGTGAATTTGCTCTTGTCAGACGTGTGTTTTTCCGTACACTTAGGGCATGCACCAGGATGGTTGGTCGTGATGTGCTTCCTTGCATCGCCTCTACGCGATCTATCGTCTGCTGTGAACGATCGTTAATTCACGGTGGCTGAACGTCTGTTATTTTACGGTGGCTGAACGTCTGTTATTTTACGGTGGCTGAACGTCTGTTATTTCACGGTGGCTGAACGTCTGTTATTTCTAAGGAGACCGTATGGAACAAACGAAGTGGATCCGCCAACGGGTCAATGAGTATTTCGTCTATGGAGACAATAACTGCGCGATGAGTGTTTTACAGATCCTCGGTGAGTGCTTTGATACACCGATAAATGCGGACGTCGTCGGCGCGGCGCAATGCATGCCGGGCGCCGGCGGTGCGGGCAAGTTGTGTGGGCTGGTAAGCGGGGTCCTGATGTTCGTGGGCGTCTGGGGAAAGCGCCAGGGAATTCACCGTGCGCAGCTCGCTCCGATCACGAGCCGCTTTATGGACGTCGTCCAGCAGCAATTTGGGAGCACCGACTGCGATGCACTGCGCCGTGACGGCGGCTGTATGCCGCTGGCGGTGGAGATTCCGGCGTTGACGATTCCCGTGCTACGTGAGGAGATGGAAGACGTCGGGCGGATAGCGCTGTCGTGAGGGGGCGCTGGATCAAGCGCACTCTTCTTATCGGCGTGGTGGCATTTGGCTTCGTCTGGCTGGAGACGGCCTGGCGTATCTACACCTTTGGGCAGCGCCACGCTGCTCGTTCGGCGGAGGGTGCGATCGTTTTAGGGGCGGCAGTTTGGGATGACACACCCTCTCCGGTCTTTCGGGAGCGGATTTGTCATGGCATGACGCTCTATAAGACCGGGAAAGTGTCGCTCTTGATCTTTACCGGCGGTTCTGCGTGGGAGGCTCCGGAGGAGAGCGCCGAGGCGGCGGTGGGCCGGCGCTATGCCGTGGTCCACGGTGTCCCGCTGACCGCGACGGTGGTCGAGACGCGCTCTCACACCACGGCTCAGAACCTGGCGTGCGCCTTGGAAGTGATGCCGATGGAGTCCGTGTTGATTGTGAGTGATCCTTTGCACATGCGACGGGCGATGCGTATCGCCCGCGACCTGGGCTTGCGCGCCTATAGCGCCCCGACGCCGACCACGCGCTATCGGAGCCCCGGTCCCAAGCTCCGCTTTCTGATGCGCGAGACCTATTTTTATCTGCAATATCGTCTGGCGCGCCTGTTCTTTGATTATAAACCGGTATGTCCTGGCGCGTGAGCTTGCCTGTTGTTGACGTTGAACGCATAGATTCTGGAGGTCAATGGTATGTTGGAGGAATTGGTAAGAAAAAGCCGTAGCTATCGTCGTTTTCGGCAGGAGGAGGGACCGGATCGGGAGGCGCTGCGCTCGCTCGTCAACCTCGCCCGCCTTTCGCCCTCGGCGGCCAATCGTCAGCCGCTCAAGTACATCCTCTCCGCTGTACCTGAACGCAACGCTGCCATCTTTCCCCATCTGCGTTGGGCCGGTTATCTGAAGGCGTGGGAGGGGCCGGCGCCGGAAGAACGTCCCACTGCCTACGTCGTCATCCTGGGGGACACCGCCGTCAGCAAACACTTCAGTGTGGATCATGGCATCGCGGCCCAGAGCATGATGTTGGGCGCGGCGGAACGAGGGTGGGGCGGCTGTATGATCGGCTCCATCGACCGCGAAGGCCTGCGCCGGGCGCTGGACATCCGCGACCGCTTCGAGATCCTGCTGGTGCTCGCCCTGGGGCGCCCCGCCGAGACCGTGGTCGTCGATAGCGTCGCCGAGGCGGGTGGCATCGAGTATTGGCGCGACGCAGACGACCGTCACCACGTCCCTAAACGCTCCCTCGATGCTCTGATCGTGGGGTAGACCGCGAGTTGCTGCAACTTCACCGTGAAATTGGCGTAGGTAGGAATGATGCTCACAGTCTGCACTGGCTGCGATGTTTGCCGTAGCCGGAACTTGCAAAGGAGAGGTGGATGAGTACACAGAAACGTACCAACTTGATCGCCGGCCTGCTGTTAATTCTACTGGGGCTCGTACTTTTGATCGCCCAATTTCTGCCGGACCTGAACCTGTGGTTCCCCTTCTGGGGCTGGCCCATGTACGTGATGGCCGCGGGTGGGGTTCTCTTGCTGATGGGCGTGTTGTTCGGAGAGCCGGATATGGCGGTGCCCGCCTGTATCGTCACGGGCATCGGGGGGATCCTCGCCTGGCAAAACGCGACCGGTCATTGGACCAGCTGGTCCTATATCTGGGCGTTGGTCCCCGGCTTTGTCGGTCTTGGCGTCTTTATCAGCGGCCTCTTCAAGAGCGGGGAGGAAGCCCGGGAATCCTTGAGCGAGGGTCTGGAGCTGATGCTCGTCAGCGGCGTGCTCTTTGTTATCTTCAGTTCTATATTTGGACAATCCGTGTTGGGGCCGTACTGGCCCGTGTTGTTGATCGCCCTGGGCGTCTGGTCGCTGGGGCGAGCACTTTTTCGACGCGCCGAGTAGCGTAGGAGGTTTCGATGCGACGTCAGGAGATTTTCTGGGGCGTGGTGCTGCTTTTGGGAGGAATACTACTGCTGGTGGGCAACGTGCTGGAATTCAACGTCTGGCAGCTGCTCTGGCCGCTTTTTCTGATTGCCCTGGGGGGCTGGATCCTGTGGGGCACGCTGACCGGGTCGGAACCCGCGGAATCCGAGACGCTTTCCCTGCCCTTGGAGGACGCCCGGCGGGCTCTGGTCCGTCTCAAATACGGCGCGGGCGAGTTGCGCGTGGAGGGGCCGGCCCAGTCGGGAACGTTGGTCACTGGGGCGTTTGGCGGGGGCGTGCGTCACACGCTGCAGCGCCGCGGGGACGATCTGGAGCTGGTGCTGCGCTCCCCTTCCAACGTCTGGGCCTGGCCGTGGATGCCTCACGAGCGTCGCTGGTCCCTGCGGTTGGCGCCGGACCTCGACCTGGAGGTACACGTGGAGAGTGGCGCCAGTGATACCTGGCTTGACCTGACGGAGCTGCGGGTCCGTCGCCTGCAAATCGAGACCGGCGCCAGCTCCACCAAGGTGCTGCTGCCGGCGGACGTCCGCGAGACCCGGGTCGAGGTTGAGGCCGGCGCTGCCTCCGTTGACCTGAAAGTCCCTGAGGGCGTGGCGGCCCGCATTCATACCGAGGTGGGATTGGCCAGTGTCTCCATTGATCAGGAGCGTTTCCCCCGCACCGGCGCCGGGCGGTATCAGTCGCCGGAGTACGAGACCGCGACGCGGCGCGCGGACATCAGACTGGAGGGCGGTGTGGGCTCCATGGCGGTGCGTTGATTGTGGGTATGAATTTGGTATAATTATGTTGTAGGCGCGGTGTATCGTGATCGGTCTGGATGGCTTCCTAAGTAAGTCCGTAAAAGTTTCTTTACTCCAGACGTATTCACCATCCGCTCCCGTCCCCGTCTCGGGGACGGCTAACCGTGAACGGCTCGGTTCTAAGGAGACTGCCCCCGAGACGAGGGCTCCGAGCAAGTGTTAACATATTTTTTCTGACCTACTTAGTCTTATCGTTGGAGTTAAGAGATGAAACTGGACAATTTGAGGGTCGCGTGGATTTTGGCGTTGATGATTGTTGTACTGAGCTTGAGTGTATTCACGTTTGGTGGGAGCGCGCGGCCTTCTCTCGCGGCGCGCACGGATGTGCGGATTGAGGAAGAAACCTCTCAGCCCCAGGGTGACTTCTACGTCTACCTGCCGCTCGTCTCCAAACCGTTCAACGCCTGTCAGCCCATCCCGGGGACAACGTACCAGGCCATCAGCGTGGTGGGCGGGCAGCCGCCCAGCCCGGATGCGGCGCACGACGCCGGCTTCAACGTCAACCTGTTGGAGGCACTACCGGTTAATGAAGCGAAAGAGATAGGGAATTATTACTCTGGAGATGCGGACCCTCAGGCGCCGCAGCTGGCCTATCTATTTGGCGATCTGCGTATCCCTACGTTCAGTGAGGTCTATGATCTTTACCATGATGGTAAGCTGGCGTCGAGCTATGACGTGTCGATGGCGGGCTTTGAGGTGGAACCATTGGAGATCATTCATGTTCCTGATCGTTTCCAGTCGATCCCGGACCATCCGGTTGTCATCGACCCACGCGGTTACAAGGTGTTGGTCCTCTATGCGGATCGTGACAGCATCACGCTCAAGTACTCACGCGAGGACGGCCTGGCGGGTGGATATACGCTACACGTGGCGGGCATCTGCACGGAGCCGTCCCTGCTGGCGCTCTATGAGCAGAAAGACGCCGAGGGGCGCGGGGATCTGCCCGCGCTTGAGGGGCAGCAGCCGTTCGGGCGCGCCTGGGGCGGGGAGATCCGCGTCGCGATTCGCGACTGTGGAGCCATTATGGATCCGCGCATGGAAAGGGATTGGTGGCAGCATCCGTAATCGCTTGAGCGGATAGACGAGAAACACGCCGATACGCGAGGTGTCGGCGTGTTTTTGGTTCCTCTATAGCCGCTTGGGATTTCGAAGCAAATTGAGGGAAGGTTCGGAAATAGGTTGACACTTTTGAATAGCA
>CAZCPK010000120.1:0-10002 GCA_964500755.1 uncultured Anaerolineales bacterium | reverse complement strand
CAACGTTTGCCCCGCGCTTCCTGTCACAATGCAGAAAAGGTCTGGTGAGCTCCACGAGCGTAGCCTACGACACTAAGCAAGTCCGTAAAAGTTTCTTTACTCCAGACGTATTCACCATCCGCTCCCGTCCCCGTCTCGGGGACGGCTAACCGTGAACGTCTCGGTTCTAAGGAGACTGCCCCCGAGACGAGGGCTCCGAGCAGATGTTAACATACTTTTTCTGATCTACTTAGTTTTAGGGACACTCACTCCCCTATCCGGCAAAGTCTCAGAGACCCATCTTTGACAGAATAGGAGCTTCCAGACCCGCGAACAAGAGCCCGCGCAGCGGAAAACCGTGGGGTTCGGTCACATTTGACCGTTTGGGCGCAAAATTTGTCACACAAAGTTCACGTTATTCCCTCTCTCTTACCATAGACCTCAAGCGAAGGGGCCCGTATCCTTAGGATATATTTTGGTGAGAAAACGACCGAGGGGGGCGCATCGTTCACATGGACGCCATGATCCGATATATTCAGCAGGCTCTACCTGATCGCCAATACCTGGATCTGGTAAACTATCACCTGTTGGGACGCACGTCTTCCGATCGTCTCGTGGATCCCTTCGCGCCGGACATCGCGGAGGATCGCATCGGAGACGCCTACGTCGCCCGGGAGGACGTTGAAGCCGCCGTACGTCAGCCGGGGTGCAGCATTCTCCTGGGAGAATCCGGCATAGGAAAGACGACGCTGGCGTACTACTTTGTAAACAAAATCGCGCGCGACAACCCGCGCGCGCTCGTTATTTCCGTACCCATCCCCAAAATCCGGGCCGCACTGGACCCGGAGTCGTTCAACGCCGGCAAAGTGAGCATTCTCACGGCGAAAAGCGTGGCAACTCTGATCTTCAAGGAATTCTGGAAGACCTTCATCGTGGGGCTGTCATCGCCCAACCACCTGGAAACTCTACGTAAAAACAGGGGCTGGATGGAGGAGCTGCGGGATTTCTACGGTATGTACGCGTCTGCGGGTCTATCCATCGAGGATTTCGAGTTGGGCGCGTGGCTACATCCGCAGCATGATCCCCCCCGATATCCCGTTCAGGAGACGTCAGAAGCAAATTTACAGCGCCTGCTGATGTTTGTCACAAGACCGGAGGAGGCGCTTAGGGATGTTTGGGGCAAGACAAAACCATGGCCTTACCAGCGAGTCCGGCTGTTTATTGACGGCACCGAACACTTCTCGGGACCGGCCGTCCAGCGATTGGCGCGGGATGCACAACAGCTCTACAGCTCGTACAGAGAGACGTTGGATCTCAAACTGTTTATCGACGCCGCCTGGGAAAATACGATACGCCAACTTTCCTGCGTACAACAGGGACGGGTTCCGCTTTACACGTTGCCGGTCTGGACCCGCGCGGAATTCCACACGCTCCTGGAGAAGCGGATCTCCGCCCATCTTCCCTCCGGCGAATCAGAAGATGCGTTGACGCTAGAGCATGGGGCCAAACGTCTTCCCATGCCCCGCCAGACACAAGAGGCTTTCTTTGATCTGATCCTTGAGGCTGCACCGAAGGAACGTCCCCCAGAGATTGGTGCAGCTTCCCTAAGCCGATCGCACCCCACGCCCTTGCAGATCTTGCGATTAGCCCGCGGAGTACTGGCGGCGGTGGGTACTCTGAAGTCCGATAAATCACGTCCCACAAAAGAGGAGTTGAAAAGGATCGTCAACGCCTACTGGGATAGGGAGTTGAAAGAAAAAGAGTGGAAGGAGCCACACGACGGCGGGTGAGAGTTCTCAGAGCCGCCGTCGTGTATTGAAACACGCCACTGGAGGAGACAGATGAAAAACAAATTCCAAAATCGAGAGTCAGAAATGGAGAAACTCCTGAACCCGCCCTCTTCCCTTATCATGGTCTACGGAGAAGCCGGGATTGGGAAGACACGGCTCCTGAAAGAGGCCGCCGCGAGACTCAGGGAACGCACCCCATCGTCCCTAATTCTCTGGGTCGATTTCGATCGCCTGGCCGAGCTGTCTCCGCAACCCCAGGCGGACCTACTGCGCTTACTCATTGAGGAGGCAGAAGGTGAACTCCGTGGCGCCTGGCGCACCGAACGGGAGGCGGCGCCGGGGATTGTAGAGCAACTCACCGACAGGGCGCGACTCGTTCCCGTGGTCTTGATCTTCGATAACACCGAGGCCCTCCAGGAAAAAGGTAGCTTTTGGCGCTGGCTGGAGTTGCACCTGATCGGCCCTCTGCTAGGCGGCGATAGTCAGGTGATCTTTGCCGGACGCATCCCCCAGCCGTGGCGCAGATACGAGATCCGACAGGCTTTGACTGCGCTGCCCTTATCTCCCTTAAATCTTGAAACAGCGAGCAATGAATTGATCTTTGACGTTCTATCGCAAGCCAATCCATCCCTCGACGTTGAGGGCCGGCGGGCAGCCGTCACCCTGATCAATGACCTGGCTTTCGGACATCCCGGTCTCTCAGAAAAGATCGCCTCCTACGTGGCGCCACGTTGGCCGCCAGCGGATCTGGAAGCTTTTCAGGTCGAGGTCTGTAAGGAAATTGTCAAACCTTTTATCCAGGAAACTTTCTTCGCGGACGTGGCCCCGCCCTGGGACGACTGGTTATGGTACCTTAGCGTTCTGGACTGGTTTGATACCACGATCCTACCGTCGTATCTAAAGCAGTTGACGCCCCAGAAAGTTGAAGATAAGCCCGATTATTATTTTATCCAGGAGATCAGCCACCTACGGGTGAAGAAACAGATCCTTTGGCGCGAGGAGCGCGGGGATTGCATGCACGGCGTGATCGGCAAGATCGTCGAGCAGTGTCTGAAGATCCTGGAACCGGAACGCTATCGCCGCGCGAACAACGCCGCCGCCGAGACGTTTGCGGACATTGCCGCACAGTTTGAAGATGCCCCTGATATCCAGGCGCAATATAACCGGCAGGTTAACACGTATCGAAAGCGGGCAAGGAAAGCATAGGAGGATGCTATGACCTCATTACCAGAGAACCTCTCAATAGAGCAAACCCAGGAGTTTACCAAGCGCACGCCGCACATCATTGGACGTGAACGAGAGATGGAACGTCTTGAGCGGTACCTGCACACCGGTGACGAGCGGCAGGTCGTCTACTACTGGGCGCAGGGGGGGCTAGGCAAGACGCGCCTGCTTGAGGAGCTGCAGGAGTTGATCGCCCGGGAACACGAGCAGGTTGGAGGCTACTACACGACGGGGATCATCGACCTCTATCACACGGACACCCACAGTCCCAGCGACGTGGAGCGGATCGTCGTCGAGCGGTTAGATCCTGAGAACCGCTATTTTGACGCCTACCGACGGGCGCGCGAGCGCTACGAGTTGCTCCGCGAGCGGGGCACCGACCCAATGACGCTGGAAAAATACCGCAAGGCGCTGGCCGAGCATTTCACCAAGGGATACCGCGACATGGCGGTCGACGCCCGCAAGATCGTCCTCTGCTTCGACACCATTGAGCTGCTGCAATACGAGAGCTCCATCGTCGAGGAGCAGGCAGGATTGGATACTTCGGACACCCGCTTGAAGCCCTGGTTGCTCGACAAACTATCCAATCTGCCCAAGGCGTTGATCATCTTCGCCGGACGCCCCAAGTTACCCCCGCCTGACGAGGAGCATCGCGATCCCCAGGCCCGACTGCTAGAGGATATGCGCAAAGCCTTCGGTGAAGATCTAGAGGAAGTAGAACTCAGACCCTTCACGCTGGAGGAGACGCGCTCGTTTATCGAGACGCTGGCAGAAGAGGCACGCAAGGCGCCCGAATCTTTTCCCCGCCCGGACGTGGGCGTCGACGGCACCGGCATCCCGGCGGAGCACCTGCCCATTATCCACCGCCTGACCGGCGGGCGCCCGATCTTCCTGCACCTGGTCTTCGACCTGATCTGGAACTTGAGCGTTGCGCCCAAAGAAGTGTTGGAGCTCTTCGCCGAATATCAGGGACGGGTCGACGCGCCGGAAGGAGATCCCCAACTTGAAGAGGCCCGGGAAGCGATGCAGGTTCGCATCCTGGAGACCATCTTCAACGAGACGGGGTTGCTGGGCGAGTATCTCAAACGCATCGCCCTGCTGCCCAAGGGTGTAGACGTGGAGATCCTGCAAGCAAGTCTGGGATTGCCAGAAGATGAGGCCCACAACCTGTTGGACAGCCTGGAGTCGCTCTCGTTTATCAAGCACTTCAAGCCGCTGCCGGGGGAGCGGATGCACCCTGAACGCACCTTTCTGCACGACGAGCTCTACCACCTGCTGACGTCCGAGATCATTCCCTATCGGCGGGTGCCGGAACGTCAGGTGGCCTCGGCCGTCATCAGGAGCTTCTACGATCCGCAGGTCGCCGGGTTACGCGAGAGAATGGAACCATCGACACCGGAGAAACGAATCGCGCTGCGCGAGCGCCTGCAGAAGTTCCAGGTCGAGCGCCTCTACTACCAGCTGATCTCCGACGTGCGCAAGGGCTACGAAGCTTACAAGACGCTGACGAATGAAGCCAACCGCCACCGTTGGGTGGGTTTCGGTATGCGCTTACTGGACGAATTCCTACGTTTCTACAACACGCCCGAACGCCGCCCGTTCTTCAAGAAAGCCGGCATCCCGCACGAGCAGGTCATCCGGGAGAGCGCCGAGCTCTGGTGCGAGCGCTTCTCCTGGTGGAAGCAGCGCAATCGGGGGATTGCTTTTGCGGAAGCCATTATGGCCTCCCCAGAAGATTTTCACATTGATCCCCAGAAGCACGCAGCTATCTGGGGCAACATCCACGCGCTGTGGGGATTGGCCCGTGGCGTATTACATGGTTATGAGCCCGCCACCGTGCAGCGTTTAGAGGCCGCGCTGGACAGTTTACCGACCATTGAATCCAGCTCAGAAGCCGAACTGTTGGCTCGCGCGCGAATCACCAACGCCTTGGGCTTTCAATTCGATTGCGGAGGCCAACTTGCAATTTCCGTACACTGGTATGGCAAGTCCAAAGCGGCCTACACAAAGCTAGGTCCCACCAAGGACCTGGAAGGCTTTACTTCCCTATTAAACAACCTTGCCTACGGTTATGCCAAACAGGGGGAAATGACCCTCGCCCGGACAATTGCCCACGATGCCCTGCGAATCAACGAGGAGACCGACAATCGTTATACGATGGGCCTCACGCTATCGACGCTCTCAACGATTGCCTTGATGCGGGCGAGTTACGCCAAAGCCATTGCATACGGGGAGGAAGCACTAGCGCTTTTTCAGGAGCTGGAGGACACGCACGGCATCCTGCTGGCTTATCTGGACCTGGCCCAGGCCGAACGGCGGCGGGCCAAACACGAGTTGGAAAAGGGTCGCACCACGAAGTTGCCGGAGATTGAGCAGCAACTCCTGAACGCCCAGGCCATCTTGCAAAAAGCCCTGGACCTGGCCGAAGCCGTCCAGATGGAATCCCATCTCGTCAATCTCTACGCGGAATTGGGGCGTCTCTATCGCGATCTCGGACGTGTGCACGTCCAAAAGGAAGGCCTGGAAGCCGCTTTATCCACGTACCATAAAAGCATCCAGGCACTGCAACGCGCCCTGGCCAGCGAGCAGATGGGCGAAGCCGATCGAGCGGACCTTTTGGAGGATCTCGGTGAGGTCTACTTTCTATCAAATAATAGGGAAGGCGCCCTGGCGTGTATTGACAAGGCCGAAGCCTTCATCCCGGACGCCTACCAAATTGGCGCCGAAGAGGACAGGGATCAACTCACCGAGCACGAGTACTACGCTTCATTGGCCAAAGTGGAGATGTTGCGGGGGCAGATGAACTTCAAGAAACAACAAGCTCCCGAAGATGGGCTCCGACACTACCTTCAGGCTTTCATCTACTTCACCCGTTTCTCCCCGGTCGCGACGGAACTTGACAAATTAGTTGAATATGTCTATCGGCAGTTACGTAAGCTGTCGGTGGAAGAGCAGCGTGAATTACTCTCCAACACTCAGGACTGGCTGGAGGACCACAATTTAGAGGAAGACGCGCGCTCCTTTCTGGATACGCTCCACGCCCTGCTTGGCGTATAAGCCATTTCGCCAACACTCTCCACAGACGGGGGACCGAAAAGGTCCCCCGTCTACTTTTACAATTCTCAGCGCACCGTTCCCCAGTATATAAAAATATTATGATTATATGTATTTACATAAAATAAGAAAAACACCTGTTCTATTGACATATATCCCTGTTATGTGATATAGTTAGGATACAGTGTTCACATAAAAGTCACACTCCTGGGAGGTGACCGATGTCCTGGAAAAAAGAACAGGTCAAGTCCTCCGTTTCCCTCCGCCTGGATTACTTTACTCTTTCCCGCGCCGCTTCTCCGGATCACCGCACTGTGCTGGTAACTACGGCAACGTATGATGCACCGTCCAACGAACAACGCGCGCAACCCACTACGGACTGCAACTGCGCCTGTGAGTAGCTGCGCCATGTTGGTGCTCTCGAAACCCGCGACCTACGCGCTGGAACTGACCGCTCAGTGCAACAACCGCTGTGCCGGCTGCAGCAACGTCTACCGCGCCGACCGCGCGCCCGAGGTGCTGTCGGCGGCGACGTGGGCTGCGTTCATCGACGGTTTCGCCGACGCCGCCGTCCACCTCCGGCTGACCGGGGGTGAGCCGACGCTCCATCCCGAATTCTTCGAGATCCTGGAGGCGGCGACCTCTTACGAGGCCTGGGTGACCGTCTTCACCAACGGACGCTGGACCGACCCGGAGCGCTTCGCAAAACGCCTGCGGGAGTGGCCGCGCCTGGCCGGCCTGCTGATCTCGGTCCATGGCGCCCGGTCGACGAGCCACGAGGCCTTCAACGGCGTTCCGGGCTCCTTTGCCGAGACCGTCGCCAACGTCCGGCTGGCGGTGGATCATGGGGTGACGGTGGCCTTGAGCACCGTGATCACACACCGAAACTGGAAGGAGCTGCATGAGGTGGTCGAGTTGGCGCGATCGTTGGACGCCAGCCACGTCGCCTTCAACCGCTATCTCGGCCCCACGTTGCCGGGTATCGAGCCGAGCCGCGAGGAGTTGCGCGCTGCCATCGAGACGATCGAAACGCTGCGCAAGGACGGCGCTCCCGCCAAGTACGGCGTTGGCATTCCGCAGTGTTTCCTGCCCAACGGCTCCCAGGGATGCCTGGCCGGCGTCGCCTACGTCAGCATCGGCCCGTGGGGCAACGTGCGCCCCTGCGCCCACTCACCGACGGTCGTCGGTTCGCTGCACGAGGCATCGCTAGAAGAAATCTGGCACGGGGAGGCGATGGAGGCCTGGCGCGCGCTGATGCCCGCGGCCTGCACGACCTGCGCCGCCTACTCAGAGTGTCACGGCGGCTGTCGCGCGGTTCAGGAGCTGCGCCAGAGCGGTCGGGATCCACTGCGCGAAGAGCCCCTGGACGAGTACGTGCGCCCCGTGGAGACCTTCGAGGTGCCCGCCGACGTTCGCCCGCAGGCTCGGGTGCGGCTGCGACGCGAGCCCTTCGGCTACGCGGTATTAGGGGAGCACGGCGTCGTACCCGTTACTAGGGCCGCGGCACCTGTGATCGAGGCGTGCGACGGCACGGCGACCTTTGCACAGCTGGCGGAACGCTTCGGCGCGCCCGGCCTGAATCTGCTGGGAGAACTCTGGTCCCTGGGAATGCTTGAGCCTAGTTAAACGAGCACATCTTCCCATCACATCCCAAGGACGGGCTCAAGTGCTCGTCCTTTTTTACGTGCCAGTGGTGGATCAGCGAGCGTTCGCTGTGGAAGGAGGCGCTCAGATCATCGAACAACCGGGTTCACCAGAGCAAAGGGAGGTGCAAAGTTCAATCTGCCGGCGTTGGATCCATTGGGAAATCTCATAGGCAACCGGAGGGCGACGATGGATACCATACTGAAAGCTGTGGGGATTGGGGTGATTCTTTTCTTGCTGGTGAAATATATGGTGACCAAAGCGCGTCTTGAGGGACTGCGTGAGGCGTATCAGCGCGGACCGGGGACGATGAATAACAACGCGCCTCCTCTTGGCATGCTGGGAAGTGGGGTGATCACTGCCCTGTGGATCATCGCAGTCATGGTGTCATGCGTCGCTGCCGCCATGATCCTCAACCTGCTGAATTAGCAGCGGAATCCGCTCCAGATTGAGCCCTGGCACCGCCGCGGCGGCGCAGCCACCAGGGAAGTCCAAGCAGCAGCGTCGGTGCCAGTATGATCAGAATGATCAGCATGCCCGTACTGACGAGGACCAATAGGGAACCGAACATCGTCTCCGGCGTAAGCTGCCCCAAGTTATCCAGGGTGAGGGTGGAGCTGGCGACAATCCCCACGGTGCTAAAGTTCCATAGCGCATGAAAGAGCATGGAGATGAAATATGTGACCGGCAGTATCCAACGGCGGCGGCGCTGCCAGAAAGCCGCCCAGCCCAGACCGATCAGCCCGCTCACAAGGGCGTGCATCGCGGTGGCCGGCGCCCGCAGCAGCACACTGCTGGCCCATTGGCCCGGTGTGCCGAGCGCGCTGATGCTGTTCAAAACGCCTTCTACGATGGCAAAGCCCAATCCACAGCCGGCACCCCACAGAAAAGCGCGCCGAGCATTCGGTCGTTTATAGTACGTCAGGGGCGTGATAATCAACGTCTTTACGATTTCCTCGACGAAGGGCGTGACGACGGCAAGCGTCAGGATCAGGACCCCCAAGACAATAGGTGATCTGATCAGCGAAAGGAGCTGTTCTTCCGAAATTGTGGGCCGCGGCGCGCTCATCCATTCCGTCAAGAGCGCCTGGAGGCGTTCAAATTCGGCGACGCCTCCGGGGATCGCCACGGTGGCGGCGCCCACAGCTATCCCGCTGAGCAACAGGCCAATGATCTCCAGAGGAAAGGCCAGGAGCGTCGCAAATGCGCCCGCGTTGGTCGTCAACACCAGATTTCGACGCCCAGCGGCTCCTTCTTGCCCGGCGAGGAGGGAAGTGAACACCAATAGAATGAAAGCCGGAAGGACGATCAACGCCACATGGACAAGCGCTATGACTTTAATTCGCCCACCGCCGTCCAGAGAGAGCGCCACACCTGCACCGACGGATAGTAGGAAAAGAAGGATGGGAATCCACCAGCGACGCCGTGGGTAGAAACTAACGGGGGCTGGATTCAGCCCCGCGCGAAGTCCCGTGATAAGCAGTGAGAGGCCAAAGCCAACGCCCAGAACACCGATAGCCGTGAAGACCGCAATGGACATATCGATCTGTTCTGGCAGCATCATACTCTCTCCAGGAAGGAAGAAGGCCAACAAGCTGCTTCCCACCCCCATCAAGATGACGGCGCCACCCAGTAGTGCCAACGACAGCCAGAGATAATTTATCCGCCGTTCCGACATCGCTCCTCCTCACATAAAATGATCGGTTGGTCCGTTCGTTAGGTGGTTACTTGTCCCATGGTCCGAGTAGGTGAAATGGACGGTAAATTACCCCGCCATCCGCTCGCAACTTTTCCCGTCCGGTGATCAATTTCCGGCATCCTTAGTGTACCCTGCTGCAGGATTTCCTCAGAAAACTCGTCTCTCAAACGCGGCGCTGCTGAAATAGCTCTGGCTCTTTTGGATTTCGCCGGATGCAAAGGCAACGTTTGCCACGCGCCTTCTTTTACAACGCAGAAAAGGTCTGGTGAGCTCCACTAGCGTAGCTTGCTGCACTAGTTTTAGAGCTACGGTTTTTAGAAGCACGCACTCCTTTACCCGGCAAAGTCCCAGAGACCCATATTTTTTTAGCAGAAATGAGGATACAATATACAGTCCATATTTTCTTTGACTGCACCTCTTCCCGGGCCGCCATACGTCGGGCCAGAAGAAAGGGGGGATAGAGCACGCCGCCCTATCCCCTCTTTGAAGTTCTGTACGCTATTGCTCAGTGATCGTGATTTCTTGAAGTGTATCGGCGTCCTCATCGCCCGGCTGTATCCTGGCGAGCGCATCTAGAACCTCTTCACCCTCTACGACTTGCCCGATCAGAGG
>CAZCPK010000119.1:0-10022 GCA_964500755.1 uncultured Anaerolineales bacterium | reverse complement strand
GTTACGAGTTGGCTGGTTTAGAGGCTCCCGGTAGGGGTGGGAATACACGCCACGCCCACACCGTATGGCCATCTGGACCCAAAGCTATTGTGGCAATCAAGAGTACCTTGGGCCTGGTGGATATCACGATACCTGCTCCAGCTCCCACGGCTGCATTGACAAATGGACCTGGTGGAGCCCGTCCCCTGACGCTAAGCTCAGTATCCCTTACAGTTGGTATATAGTACCGGGAAAACAAGAACGCCGGAACATACAAAACTACAGAGCTTATTGTGCTGGACCCTAAACTCCCCCTTGACCATCGAGAATAAGCAATCAACAAATATCCATGACATATCAAAAGGAGTTGAACGATGGACAACACACGAAACTGGTCGGTAATTCTACTGGGAAGCGTCCTCTTGAGCCTCGTCGGAGGTCTGGTGATCGTCGGCACGGGACTTTCATCCTCACCGCCGCAGGAAACGCCGCCACTCGCCGACCTGACGCTAAACGTCAGTGATGTATCCGAGGTAACCGTCGAACGTGAGGTAGTTGAGCGAGATGAAAAAGAAGCGGCAGAAGCAGCCAGAGAGATGGCGGCGTACGTCGGCCTCGCCCAGGACTACGCGGAAGGTCACGCCTCTTACTTCCTCACGTATTCGCGTTCAGAGGTCAAGTCGGTACACCAATCACTCTACCGTTACGCCAGTGAAGAAGACGCCCTGAGACGCTACCAACAGCTGCTCAAAGATCTGCCCGCCTCGAAACTGGGGGAGGCTCCCATTCTCCATCAATCGGAATATCCTCTTGCAGAAGGCAAAGGCACACTCATTGAAGCGGAAGATCCAGATCCGGCGGCGACTGCCTATTGGTTCATCGGTGTCCGTGGGAAGATTCTCACTGTCATGGGATCAATTGTTAGCAAGCCTTCACCCCTGGAGGAACTGGCGCCGCTGGCAATGGAACGCCTTCCCTAAACGAAGTAAAGAGCACCATCGACACAACAGAGCGCAGCAAGCCCGGTGGTCGCCGCCGGGCTTGCCATACCCACTATCACTATCCGAAGAGCTACTGCACGAAAGGGTACGCGTCTTACTTCCTCACGTATTCGCGTTCAGAGATCCAGTCAGTAGAGCAATCACGGGTCTCTGGGACTTTGCCGGATAGTGGAGTGAGTGTCCCTAAAACTAGTGCAGTAGGCCACGCTCGTGGGGCTCACCAGACTTTTTCTGCATTGTAACGGAAAGCGCGTGGCAAACGTCGCCTTTGCACCCGGCGAAATCCCAGAGAGTCAAGCGAATTAAGCGGATTTACGTGTAAAATGGAGAAGGATAGCTCAAATTGTCTGACAGCTACCTGAAGTATCATGGGGTGCAAAGATACCTGTAAGAAATTACAGGTCGAACCTGTAAGAAGTTCCAGTAGACGAGCCACATTGTTTATGGCAGACTGTAGATGTCATCAGATAGTTTTCAGGGAGGAGGTGATGTGACAAGCAAAAAGATATTTATGTAGGTCAAATAATAAACAATTTGTTCTATAAAGGGGAGATCGACATGTTCCAATTTAGTAGTGGTTGTTCTTGGTGTTTAGTGGGGTACATTTGCAGATATCGAATTAAATATCAATATATAAGCACAGAATGGCTCTTGCTTTAGTTATTCGGTTCTCGGGTTTGCGGTCAAACCTAATGCTAGATACAAGGAGGTAATACGATGTGGGAGTATAGGCGCAATCACTCACTTGTGCGTTTTGGCGTTGGATTGGCACTTTCTTTAGTTGTATTGGTGGCCGGTTATAGAATTGTAAAAGCCGCCGGAGATTGGGATGATGATTGGACAGACAGTCCTGATCGGGGCTATCAAAACTGGACCAATCTAAGTACACAAGTGCGATGGTCGCCAACGTTTATGTGGACCACTGGTAGTACTCTGCCAACGAGCAATAGGCAAATCGAGTTGGAATGGTATGATCCGAGGCGCAATAATCATTGTGATCGCTTGGAACCATTCTATCTTCAGGAATCAGGTGGTGATTGGGTGGATACTTGGTCGACGGATAATGAATGTGGCAGTTGGTCGGTCGATGAAAGGCTTAAATTTACTTTAAAAGAGAGCAACTTAAGCAAGAATTCTTGGTACCAAGTGAGTGTTAACGCAACCAAGGAATATTCATCAGACTATAGTGGAGAGTGCAACGTTAGCTTCTCTTGTTGGGGATGTTCTGATGATTGGCTTGGTAAACAATTGTATACAGCAAGCTACAATGATGGTGGAAGTACGCCTTAACTTGGGACGGTTTAGTTTCTACGATGTTACGTGCTGTTTTGAAGTGTCGTTGTCATAGTTTGGCGAAACTACATTAAACAAGGAGGGATGCTATGTTTAAGAGTAAAAAGTCGCTGGTTGTGGTGTCTGTTCTGTGCTTGGTAGTCGCCGGTGCGTTGCTTGCACTTGGTTTAAAAACAAAAGCTAGCATTACACATAAGTCGTATGAAATGCCTACGTATAGTTACGATGTAGAACTGGATGCGGCTTATGATAGCGAATCCGGTAAGAACGTCGAGAACGGAATTCAGGTTTGGGTGTCACCAGATCGACCCTCCAAAGATGCTGCTGGGTTTTCTACTGCATATCTTCAAGCCTCTCATGAACGAGCTCAACAGTGGGAAGCTGAGCGGCGGGCTGGTTTAGCTGACGTGATGATCATTTTCAGCCATCCTCTTTCACTGGAGGAAGCCAATGCCGTCCTCAACTTGGTTAAGGCTGATGTATTCGAGAGTGGTTTCGTTGGTTATGTGGACGATGTGCCTTTCGCCGGTTATTTGAAAGAAGAAGGAAGACTTACTCGTACCCTTCAAGAATGTGCTGAACTGGGCGCGCGAAGTGTTGGTCCAGAGGGCGTCGAGCCAGAAATAACAGAGGATAGTGACAATGCTGCACGTGATGCAACCTATGATATGCGTGGATATCTAGCTGTGCGTGCTTGGGTTGACTCGAAGAATCTGGATGTTTTACTGAACCACAAAGATGTGCTCGTCGTGGACACCACGCCTCAAGACATTCGGGACCAACTGTCCGAGGATCCAATTTGGAAGGACAAAATAATTCGCGTTATAGCCCTTGAAATGCCTGTCTGGGCATACGAGTGGAAGTGATAGTTCTCCGTTTCTGTTGTATCTCCGTAACATGCTGCCGGGTCTCTATACCCGGCGGCGTATTGTTTGGGACATTGTACCAAATCGTGGCAGGAGTACAATGCCTCCTGTGGTAATGCTCATTGCTCTGACTTGCCCTATGTACTAAAATAAGCGAAACAACTCTGATCAATAATTTAACGTGAACTTTGACCTCCGCACACGAATCGAATAATTAGATTTACAGAATCGCCCCTCGCATTTCTTAAGTCTTTTTGGTGGAATTGATGCAAATTATAAAAGCATACAAGCAGGCAAAGTTGTTAATACTACCGGCCAAGACAACTATCTATGTAGAAGATATGTGCTTAAGCGGTTGTTCTTGGTATTTGGTGGAGCAGATTTGCAGATATCGAAGTAGATATCAATATATAAGCGCAGTATGGCTTTTGCTTTTAGTTATTCGGTTCTCGGGTTTGCGGTCAAACCTAATGTTAGAGATCTACCCGCCTCGAAACTGGGAGAGTCTCCTCTCAATCAATCAGTAAATGCCCAAGTTGGTCTCAATGGGTAGATTCTCAACTATGACAGGGCAATCGCATCTAAACTGATAACACCTTCTCAAGATATGCATTGTTCCAACCGGCTTCCAGACGCTTGTTTTTGATACCCACCTTGCGCGACGTTTCCTGTTTGAGTAAATTCAAAGCGATGTGGCGTAGGACGGCCATATTCTCCGCAGCATGTCCCTGTCGGATACGGCTTTCATCTTCCCGAAAGCCGACATCCAGTACCCAGTGAAGCTGATTTTCGATCCGCCAGTGACTCCGCACGGCGTGGGCCGCGGTTTTAGCCAAGTCTGGCGTGTCCGCAGCTAAACTACTGATATAGTACCGCTCTTCAGTGCTGACTTCATCCCCAATGCGACGTTGGGCGCGCACCCGCATGACTGTGCGTAAGGCGGGCCACTCCGCATAGTCTGCCAGCATCCTCAAGCAGTCCGGATCAGAAATTGTCCAACACTCCCGTGTTTCGATACGCCCATGCCCCGCGTCCATCTCGTGATGCGTGTCATGCTGGATATCCGCAAACTCTACGTTGTCGGCCCAGTAAAACAGACTCTTCACATCTTCATGCAAATGCGGTTGGTTATCCTTAAGGGCCAGGACATAATCGGCGGCTTGCTCTACCACTTGCTCCGCGATCTCTTTCTGACAGCCCATCGCATCGATCGTCACGATACAGCCACTGATCTCCAACAACTCTAACAATGCCGGGATCGCCGTGATCTCGTTAGACTTACTATCCACCTTGCGTTGGCCTAAGACGACATGATTCTCGCTGGCCCAGGCACTGACCATGTGAATGGCGGCCTTACTAGACCACGTATCATACGAACGGCGCAAGCGCTTGCCGTCCAGTGCAATCACTTGGCCTTCCGTAATCTCCTGTACCGCTTGGATCCACGTTAGAAAACTACGTTGTAACGCCTCCGGATCCAAGCGGGCAAATACCCGACCAAAGGTGTCGTGGGAGGGAATTCCGTTAGGTAGCTCCAAAAACGTCTCTAACCAGGCCAACTTGGCGTTCCCAAATCGCTCTATCCCTACCCAACCATTAGCTCCGCAAATCACCGCACAAATGGCGATCACAATAATATCTAATAGGTCGTGATCCTTGGTACGATCCACCCGCGGATCTTCAATATCTGCAAAATGCTCCACAATGGTCGCGGCTGCCTGGCTCATGCGTGCTCTCCTTGTCTATCATGCTGGGGTCAAGCAGCCATTATACTTCATTTGTCCGAGTAATTTTGATGCGATTGCCCTGGCATTGAGAGAGATTTGCATCGAGTTCAACACAGTCTATGGTATAATCACGCTGTGCTGTGCGGACAGCACAGTGTGTCATTCCAATCCAATCACTCACATAGGAGGGACTTATGACCAACGAAAGAACACGGAAAATTGTCGTTGCCGGTGTGATGGGTGCCATCTCTGTATTGCTCGGCCTAACCAACTGGGGTTTCATCCCCTGGTTCTCATCGGCCTCGCTGACCATCATGCACGTGCCGGTGATCATCGGCGCGATACTGGAGGGGCCGGTCGTCGGGACGGCCATCGGCCTGATCTTCGGCGTCTTCAGCCTGATTCAGGCCAACGTGCCGCCGTTTATGCCCAGTGACCCGCTCTTCGTCAACCCCTTGATCTCGGTACTGCCGCGCCTCTTCATCGGCGTGACGAGTTGGCTGGCCTGGCGCACGCTGCGAGAACGCCCGCGGGGCGGCCTGATCGGCGGCGGCGTCTTGGGCGTCGCGGCGCAGGTGCTGTTGGTGCTGGGCGGCGTCCACGACTGGTCGTCCGCCATCCTGATCGCGCTCGGCGTGCTCGGTGGGCTGATCGTCGTCTACCTGGTGCTCAACGTCCTGGAGCAATCGCAGGCCACGGCCCTGATCGCCGCCGGAGTTATCGGGAGCCTGACCAATACGGTGCTCGTGCTGGGCATGATCGGCCTACTCGGCAAACTGACCTGGGGCGCTATCTATCCCATCGCCATCGCCAACGGCCTGCCCGAGGCAACCGCCTCGGCGATTATCACGCTGGCGGTCGTCGCACCGTGGCGCCACATCGAAGTCGGCGGTAAAAAGGGCGCGAGTATCTAAACCCAACCGGAACTAACAGCAAAGCGGGAGAGACTGTGACTTCTTCCAGGCAGCCAACAAATGAGAAGTGGCTCACTGAGCTACGAGGACCGGGACGTGAGGCGGCGCTGGAGGATCTGCGCGCCTACCTTGTCCACGGACTCGGCTACGCCCTCAAGCAAAAGTACGGCGTCACCGACGCCGACGTCGAGGACTTCGTGCAGGACGCCCTGGTCAAGATCATGGACGCGCTGGATACCTTCCGCGGGGAGAGCCGCTTCACCACCTGGGCGCAGAAAATCGCCGTGCGCGTCGCCTTGAGCGAGCTCCGGCGCAAACGCTGGGAGGACGTCTCGTTGCAAGAGATCCTCAACCGCTACGAGGGCGACTTCACCCCGGAGTTCCTCTCCGAGGACGCCCCCTCCCCCGAGCAGCAAGCGTTGCGGCGAGATCTGGTGGCCACGGTGAGACGCGTCATCCGCGAGGAGCTGACCGAGGTCCAACGGCAGGCGATCACCGCCGTCATGCTCGGCGGCATGCCGCTGCAGGAGGTCGCACGACGACTGGGCACCAGCCGCAACACGCTCTACAAGCGTATATATGACGCACGACAGCGGTTGCAGGATGCGTTGCTGGAAAGAGGGCTTTCGCAGGAGGAGATTCTGGGTGCCTTCGACGGCGGCAGGTAAGATTCATGGTATCCAGCACGTCAGAAGAGCAGAGGTAAAGGGATGCAATTCGACAAACAGGGTTTGATAAGAGTAATCAATGCAGCACTCTATACACAGCCTCGGGAGATCGGCTGCGACGAGTGCTTCGAGCATATGGATCACTATGCAGAGCTGTTAAGGAGGGGGCAAGATCCCGACCAGGTACTACCCCTGGTTCACGAGCACCTGCAGCGCTGTCCGAACTGTCGAGAGGAATTCGAAGTCCTGCTCGCCGCATTGGAAGCCGCCAACATCGCGGAGGACGACTGAAAAGAGCCGACCGCTAACGCATCTCGGAGATCGGATTTCGCGTGCACCTACGGTGCATCGAAGAGATCCGATCTCTTTTGTTTAGATACGCTATGCCGGGACACGAAGAGTACCCTTGCTCCCCAGGTCGATTGACGCCGATTTCCACGTAAGATGCGCGATCCTCACGCCGTCTAAAGCACTGAATAGATAACGGAGGTTAAAGATGCGTCGTAATTCACTGTTGGAACTATTGAGTCTGAGTCTCTTGATCATCCTGTTGACCGCGTGTGCTAGAGACGTTCAATCGCAGCCGGACGCCACGGCGCCCCCCACGGCGACTCACCCCACCCTTGCAAAGGAGGAATCTGTCCAGGTTCCGCCCGGAGCCGGCTCCGAGTTTTCCACCGACTTCAGCAAAAATAACGTGGATCTCGGTGAAGTTATCTCCGGCGGCCCACCCAAGGATGGTATTCCGGCCGTCGACGACCCCAACTTCGTCTCGGTCGCGGACGCCGACGCGTGGCTCGCTCCGCAAGAAGCCGTCGTCCTGTTGGAGCTGAACGGACAAGCGCGGGCCTATCCCTTGCAGATCCTGACGTGGCACGAGATCGTCAACGACGAGATCGGAGGAACCCCCGTCGCGGTGACGTACTGTCCGCTCTGCAACACAGCCATCGCCTTCGAGGCCGAGGTCGACGGGCAGCACCTCGACTTCGGCACCACGGGCCGCCTACGCTACAGCAACCTGATCATGTACGACCGGCAGACGGAGACCTGGTGGCAGCAGGCCACGGGTGAAGCCATCACCGGCGACCTGACGGGCCAACGTCTCTCCTTCCTCCCCGCCACACTTATTCCCTGGTCCAAATTCAAGGCCAATTACCCAGAGGGCCAGGTCCTTTCGCGGCAGACCGGCGCTGCCCGCAACTACGGCGGCAATCCCTACGACGGCTACGATACCATCGGAAACCAACCCTTTCTCTACAGCGGGCCCGCCGTCCCGGAGACGCTGCCCGATATGGCGCGCGTGCTGAGCGTCGAGCACAACGACGAGACCGTCGCCTACCCCTATCCAGTGCTAGAAGAAGCCCAGGTCGTCAATGATAGCGTCGGTGAGACGCCCATCGTCGTCTTCTGGGAACCGGGTACCGCCTCGACCCTGGACGCCTTCAAGGTCGCCGAGGGTCGCGACGTGGGCAGCGCCGCCGCCTACGCGCGCCGCCTGAACGATCGCACGCTCACCTTCCGTTTTGACGGGGAGCAGATCGTCGACGAAGAGACGGGCAGTCACTGGAATCTGTTGGGCGAGGCCACTGCAGGCCCGCTGGCAGGCGAGCAGCTGACGCCCGTGATCGGCAACACCTACCTGTGGTTTGCCTGGTGGGCCTTCCACCCGGACGCGCGGCTCTACGAAGGTGCAGAATAACGTTGCCTCTACTGAAAAAAGTTCATCTAACCACAGAGCGCACAGAGATTTTTAGTATTGGTTTGATTGACTCCACTAAAATAACCCCTAAAAATCGGTTTTCTCCAAAACTTGCCACTACATGTGGAAAATTCGCGGCCAAAACCACCATTTTCAGTCCGTGTCGCCTGCGAATATTGAAACGGTCTAGTGCTTGAAGCTCCGTTGTCCCGTATAGACCATGGTGGCACCGTACTCGTTGCACGCCTCGATGGCCTGGTAGTCGCGGATGGAGCCGCCCGGCTGGATAACCGCCGTGACCCCTTCGCGCAGTCCCACGTCCACGCCGTCGCGGAAGGGGAAGAAGGCATCAGAGACCATGACGGCGCCCTTGAGCCCGCCGTTGAGCGCCCGAACGTCGGCGTCGATCTCCTCGCGCTGTTCATCCTCAAGGAAACGGTAGGTGGTATCGTAGCGCTCGTAGGCGAACCGCTCGGCGAGGTTGCGATAGGCCTTGTTCCGCGCGATCTCTGCCGCACCGACGCGATCCTGCTCGCCCGCGCCGATGCCGACGGTGACCAGATCCTTGGCGTAGAGAACGGAGTTGGACGTCACGCCCGCCTCGACCATCCAGCCGAAGAGCAGGTCATCGTATTCGCGCTCCGTCGGCTCGCGCTCGACACGGTAGGTCTCGCCCTTGCGCGTCGTCTCCGCCAGCATCAGATCCTCCGCCGAGCGCGTCTGCGGGCGAAACGAGAGCTGGGCGACGATGCCGCCATCGATAAGGCTCTTGAAGTCAACGACGCGCTCCGGCGCGAAGTCGATGAGACGCGCCATATTGTCAATACGCAGGATGCGCAGGTTCTTGCGCTGCGCGAGGATCTCGATGGTACCCTCCTCATACTCCGGGGCGACGACGACCTCGGCGTAGCGCTTGGCAATCGCCTCGGCGGTGGCCTTGTCCACGGGCTGATTGAGTGCCACGCAGCCACCAAAGGCTGCCAGGTGATCGGCCAGATCGGCGCGCACGTAGGCTTCGGCGATGCCGTCGGCGATGGCGACCCCCGCCGGGTTGTTGTGCTTCATCACGGCGGCAGCGGGACGCTCATCCAGGTAGCGCAAGATGTTGAGCGCGTTGTCGGCGTCGGTCAGGTTGATCTTGCCCGGATGCTTGCCTGACTGCAGTAACTCCACGTCGGAGACGAGGTAGCGGCCCGGCTCAATGGTCGTCACTTCACCCAGCATCAGATTGCCGTTGATCAACCGGTAAAGCGCCGCCTCCTGTCCGGGATTTTCCCCATAGCGCAACCCCTGCCGCATCCCCCCCACCTCCCAGGTGACCTTCTCATAGATCAGCGTCTGGCGCCGATCGTCGAAGACGAAAGCGACCTCCATGCGCGCGGGGAAGTTATCCTCGACAATGGTACGATAAGCTTTTTTCAAGTTCTTGGACATGAAAGACTCCTTGGTAATACGTGAACCATGACGCGATAGGTTGACTGCGTCACATGTAGACAGAAAGAGCAGCGGCATCCTGCTGCATGAGATAGGTCTGGATGGCGGTGTCATAACGGGCCGTGTGAGCGAAGGCTTTCCGCGCCAGGTCGAAGCGCCGCGCCAGACTGAGCGCGCCATCGTGCGCCCGCAGGGCGTCCAGCAGCGACGCATAGTCTCCCGGGTCGCAGACCGCCGCGACGCGCAGATAGTTCTTCGCCGCCGCCCGGAGCATACAGGGCCCACCGATGTCGATGTTGGCGCGCGCCTGTTCCACCGTCACGTCGGGCGCGGCAACCGTCTCCTTAAAGGGATAGAGATTGACGACCACCAGATCAATGGGCACCGCGCTGGTGCGCGCCAGGTCCGCCTGATGCGCCTCGTTGTAGGTCTCGGTGAGCA
>CAZCPK010000118.1:0-10030 GCA_964500755.1 uncultured Anaerolineales bacterium | reverse complement strand
GTATCTCAAATCCGACTTCGTTCAGTTGGTCCAGAACGTGCTCCATCCTGCTATAGAATCGGTGGGCCATCGCCACCGCGGTGGTTACCTCGAACTCGACGGACTCTGAACCTGCCGGTCGATGGACGGAAAAGGACGGTGTGGCGTCTATCGTCGTGGTCACGCCGGTTTCGTCTTCGGCTACCTGCCCGTGCCTCTCAATATGCCAGGCTCGGAACCGTGGCATATCTTCTGCTTGTGGAGCTGCCATGTTGTCAAACACGAAGACCCCTTCTGGCCTGAGCAGACGCCAGGCTTCCCGTAGATGGGCGATCCGATCATTGGCGTCCGAAAGGCAATGATAACAGTGCACGCTCAGGACTACATCGAACTGCTCATCTGCGAAATCGTCCAATCTAGTCGCATCATCAATCTTGAACTGAACGTTAGTTAGGTCTTGTTCACTAGCGCGACACCGCGCCCACGCTAGCGCAGATGAAGAGACGTCTACACCTGTCACCTCGTACCCCTCACTCGCAAAGAGCAGGGAGTACAGTCCCTCCCCGCATCCCAGGTCTAGTACCTTGCCAGCTGGTGGCAACCGGGAGCGCATGAACAGATCATCGAAAGTCCCTTCGAGCGGATTGTTGTACCTATCCACGCCAGCAGCTAAGGCCGCTGCGTAGATGTCTTCGTAATGCTCATAGTATTTTGTGCTCATCATCCCACCTCTTCTGCCTGGATGTAGACGCCCTAACGAATGAATAGAGCGCTGAACCCAAACCCACTATCGTGCGTAGCCAGCCCGCGAAGCAATCCTTCTACTGCAAGAGGTAGGAGAAGCTTAATCCAAAGCGCGCCCCTATGGCGGCGATGACTCTTTGCTCTTCCGTCAAGGTTCGTGTAGGGTCAGGCGATCCCCCTGGCAACGGGGTGGCAGTTGGCGCAGTAGCCATGCCAGATATCGATGATACCGCGGGATCTGGAGTTGCACAAGCATCGAGAAGTGGGGGTTTCGAAGCGGTTCTAAGAGGTCATCAACCCGGCTTCGTTTGCCTTGTGCGCGGCTAAGCACGTTCTGCGACATTGGTGAGGGACTTCGCTGACCACTCGCTTCGAAATCCCTGACTCTACTGAAAAAGTGGCACCTAACCACAAAGATATTCTAAATGCTCTGGGGACATGTACGGTAATGAACTCCATTACATTTAGATTACGATCAGGTTTCCCCCTTGGGACAAGGCACTAGGTATTTAGTACTATTTTCCCATTGAATGAGAAGATAGTCTAGAGTATATTTAATCTGATTATGGTTAAATTAACCATAACAAAAGCGGAACCCTAAACCCAGGGCGACACTATTATAATCGGACTACACTACATATTTTAGCCAAGGAGGCTTGGGAATGCAGAGGGAACGAGGTTTTACGCTCATTGAACTACTGGTGGTGATCGCCATTCTGGCCGTGCTCTTTGGGTTGACGGCTCTGGCGCTAAACAGCGTGGGGGACAATGCGGAGGCAGTAGCAGCCGAGGCCGAGGCCGACATGGTCCAGACGGCGATTGATGTCTGGATGACCATTGAGGGCACGGACGAAATAACCGCTACAGTTGGAGCGGAACAGGCCGGTGATGGCGCCGATATTTCGGATGCGACTTTCGACACCTACATCCGCCGTGAATCAAGGTACTGCTTTACCTGGCAAGATGACGGTGAAGTAACGGCGGCATTGGACTGTGATGACAGCACCCAGCTCTGGCCGTAGTCTGAACAGCCAAGCGTCCCTACGTTGAAAAAGACCTCCGGCGCCCCGGAGGTCTCTGTTTATAGACCCACTCTCGACGAGATGGTCACCGCTCAACCTCGTACCCCGCATTTTGCCAGGCCTGCATCCCGCCGAGCATATTGTGCACGCTATCGAAGCCCTCTCGGGTCAGAAGGCGGCGGGCCTGATCGCTCCGATTCCCGCTCCGACAGACGATCACCACCCGCTCGTCCCGGGGCACTTCAGCAAGGCGCTCGGGCAGCTCGTTGAGAGGGAGCAGCTGAGCGCCGGGGATGTGGCCCTGCGCGTACTCCCACTCTTGGCGCACGTCGATGATCACAACCTCGTCCTCGACATGCAAGCGCTGCACCGCTTCGTGCGTCAGGTCAACGGGCAGCCCCTCTCTCGAGTCCACGACGGCGACCGGCGTCTCGACTGACGCAGCCGCTCTCCCGCATCCCACCAGACTCAAGGCGAGCACCCCCAGCACTATCCAACGGTACCCGACTTCCCTCAGTTTCATCACAACTCTCCCCTTCGCTGATACTCCATCCCGGAAATATTATATATTGTTATATAGTTATTATATAGTATTACGAAAAAATGAAAAGCGGACGAGGAGCTCTCGCCCGCTTAAACGCCCAAAAGACCGGCGACGAGCTCAGCCCCCACCCAGGTACGCTTCCTGCACCTGAGGATTGGCGGCCAACTCCTGCGCCGAGCCCGCAAGCTGGATGCTCCCCGTCTCCAAGACGTAAGCGCGGTCGGCGACCGAGAGGGCCATCTGCGCGTTCTGCTCGACCAGCAGGATGGTCACGCCCAGCGCGTTGATCTCCTCGATGGTCTTGAAGATCTCCTCGACCAGAATCGGCGCCAGCCCCATGGACGGCTCATCCATCAGGAGGAGACGCGGCTTGGCCATCAATGCGCGGCCCACGGCCAGCATCTGCTGCTCACCGCCGGAGAGCGTGCCCCCCGTCTGCTCCAAGCGCTCCTCCATGCGCGGGAAGAGATGGAAGACGCGCTGCATGCTAGCGCTAACCTCCTGTGGATCACGCCGCGTAAAGGCGCCCATCTCCAGATTCTCTCGCACGGTGAGCGGTGCGAAGATCCGCCGGCCCTCCGGCACCTGAATCAGACCGGAACGCACGATGGTCTCGGGGCCCACCCGGCTGATGTCCTCCCCCTCGTACCAGATCTCTCCCTTCTCAGGGCGCAACAGGCCGGAGATAGTCTTGAGCGTCGTCGACTTTCCGGCGCCGTTCGCGCCGATCAGCGTCACGACCTCGCCCTCCTCCACGTGAAATGAGATACCGTGCAGCGCGCGAATCGCGCCGTAGGATACGTACAGGTCCTTGACTTCCAACAATGCCATGCTTAGGCCTCCTCCACTATCGGACACTGGCGCGGCGGCGTCGCCACGGCCTCACGGCCCAGGTACGCCTCGACCACGCAGGGATCGTTACGCACGGCCTCCGGCTTCCCTCGAGCGATCACCTCACCGAAATCCATCACCGTGATCCACTCACAGATATTCATCACCAGGCGCATCCGGTGCTCCACCAGCAGAATGGTCAGATCGAAACGATCCCGTACAAAATGTATCAATTCCATCAAGCGATCGATCTCCTGCGGGTTCATACCGGCAGCCGGCTCGTCCAGGATCAGCAGCTCCGGTTGCGTCGCGAGCGCGCGGGCGATCTCGAGGCGGCGCTGCAGACCGTAGGGCAAGCTGCCGGCCTCGTCATTCTGGCGCTCCAGCAGGCCGAAGATATCGAGAAACTCCTGCGCACGCTCCGTCATCTCCTGTTCCTTGACGCGGAAGCGACTGCTGCGCAACATCGAATCCATCAACGTGTATCCGGCGTGGTTGTGATAAGCAATCCGCACGTTATCCAGCACCGAGAGGTGAGAGAAGAGCCGGATGTTCTGGAAGGTCCGGGCGATGCCCATCTGGATGATCTCGTGAGAGGGCAAGCCCACGAGATCCGCCTCTTTGAAGCGAATGCGCCCACCGGAAGGAACGTAGACGCCGGTGATCAGATTGAAGACCGTGGTCTTGCCGGCGCCGTTGGGACCGATAAGCCCGACGAGCTCCCCCTGCTTCAACGTCAGATCAAAGTCGTGCACGGCGCGCAAATTTCCAAAGAACTGCGTCAAGCCCTCCACCTGGAGGATGGTGGGACGGGCTTCTATTTCTGCAGACAATTTTCTGGCACGACCGTTCATTGATTGCCTCCTACAGGGACCGTCTCCAGATTCTCCGTGTCGCCCATCCCAGACGCGACCGCGTCCACCTCGATTCCCCGCGCCTTACCCGGTTGAGGAGGCGCCTTGCGCCGCAAAAAAGGAATCTCGTATCTCCCAAAGAGCCCCTCAGGGCGCAACAGCATCATCACCAACAGAATCAGCGGGTAGATAACAAATCGCCAGGTCTCGAAGCCCTCGGGCAGATAGAGGCGCAACACCCCTTCCAACAGAATAATCCAGAGGAAGCCGGTGACAGCCGTGCCGGTCATACTTCCAAGTCCTCCAAAGACCACGATAATCAAGGGGTTAAAGGACTGGATGAAGTTAAAAGATTGCGGGTGCAGGAACGCGATGTCGTGCGCGCGAATGCCCCCCGCCAGCCCCGCGAAGATACTGCCCAACACGAAGGCCAGGATCTTGGACTGGGCGACGTCGATGCCGACCAGTTCGGCGGCCCGCTCATCCTCCCGCACCGATAGCACGGCTCGACCGGAGCTGGAGTGCAGAAAGTTGCGCATAACGATGAGGATGAAAAGGAAGGAAAAGAAGACCCAGGTCCAGGTCGTCCAGGCCGGAATGCCGATCATACCCCGGGCGCCCTTCATCTCGGGGAAAGGCAGGACCGTGTCTGTGTTGTCGAGCAACACCTTGACAATGATGGTGAAGCCCAGGGTGGCGATGCCGAAGTAGTCCGAACCCAGATCGAGGACCGGGAGACCGAAGAGATAGCTGCTGATGCCCGCCGTCGCGGCGCCTCCTATCAGCGCGATCAGAAAGACGAGGTTCTGAGAAATCGCGCGGGGCAAGACGTTCAAGATCGTCGCCGTTGCCGGACCGAAGACGGGAACCAACTGCACGGCGACGTAGAACGCAAAGATGGTCACGAAGAGGTAGAAGGTGAAGTTCGCCAGCGTCGAGACGCCATAGAAACGGCGCAGGAACGCCGCGACCCCCACGTAGAGCAGTATCGTCAGGAGCGTTCCCAGGAAGACGACGACCAACGCCGAGGGATCACCGTTCGTCCAACGGTACGTGATATCTGCCGAGGTATACGCGCCAATGGCGTAGAATCCATACTGCCCCAGCGAAAACTGACCATTGAACCCATAAATCAGGTTCAGGCCCAACGCCACCATGGTCACAGCGGCGCCCCAGAAGATGATCCCGCGCCAAAAGGTATTGAGCACGTCGGCGACCAACAGTATCTGCACCAATACGTAGATAATCAAGGCGCCCAACAGGAAATAGCCTAAGGGGCTTTTCAAACGTTTCATTAAGTTCATTGCTTCTCCTCTCTTACACCTTTTCCCCAGGCGGTTCACCAAAGATCCCCTGCGGCCAGACCAAGAGTACGACAATCAGCAAAGAAAAGGCGATAGCGTCTCGCATCGGCGTGGAGATGAATCCAGCAGCGAGCACTTCGGTCTGCCCCATGATCAACGACCCCAGGAACGCGCCGGGGATGCTGCCAATCCCCCCGATCACCGCCGCGACAAACGCCTTCAGACCGGGAATGATTCCCATCAGATGGTGGACTTGTTTGAAGGCCGTCGCGTAGAGCACACCGGCCGCCCCGGCCAATCCACCGCCCAACGCAAAGGTCGCGGCAATCACTCCATCAACGTTGATACCCATCAACCGGGCCGCAGACTTATCATACGCTGTCGCGCGCATCGCTTTGCCCAGACGAGTCTGGCTTACCACGTAGTGCAATCCGACTTGTAACAGAATCGACCCGGCCATAATCACCAGCATAACGTTGGAGACGGCCAGATCCCATACCGCACCGCCTACGTTGATGCGAATCCCTGTCAAGGTGAGGACGACCGAGAGGAAGCCCCCCAGCAACAGGCCAAGATGTAGGAGCGGGTGACGTACCAGAACCTGCGCTCGCACGTTACCCCGACGTCCTAACACGTGAAACACAGCCAACGCAGCCAATGAGACGCCAAAAATGGCCCAAACCACCCAGAGTATACCGGGCGCGACCTTACCGGCTGAATACGAGAGGATTTCAAACGGGCGTGGATAGGTGATGTAGTTCTTGCTGTAGACGAACGACAGCCCGCCGAAGTACTCCAGGAAGAAGGAAACGCCGATGGCGGTGATCAACGCCGCGATACGGGGCTTATTGCGCAGCGGACGATAAGCAAAACGCTCCATCGTCACCGCCAGTATCGCCGAGACGACCATCGCAATCAGCACGACCGTCACGGTGCCAACCAATACAGCGACGTTCTCCGAAATGCCGGGCCATACCCGGACAGGCCAGCGGTGGAGCTCCAGCAAGGAGATCACGTAATAGCTGGTAAAAGATCCCACCATGAAGACGTCCCCGTGGGCAAAGTTGATCAACTTCACGATTCCATAAATCATCGTGTACCCCAGCGCGATAAGTGCATAGATGAAACCCAGCTGCAAGCCGTTTAACATCTGCTGGACGAAGACCGCGGGGTTCTGAAGCAGCGCTCTCCCCAGAATGTAGAGCACAAATAGGCCAAATAAAACAAAAACTCCTTGACTGAGACGATTGAGCGGCAGACCGTCATGACGCAGCGTCATTCCCCTGTCCTTCATTGTAGTATGCTGTGCTGTCATTAATTCTCACCTTTCAAAGAGAACCTGATAAAATGGGGAGTCGGGATGAGCCTTTTACCTCTCCCAGCTCCCCTTTTGACCTAAATGCGCGGATCGAACGACCGTTCAGGGAGCAACAACACCAAAAACGTGATGTCATCATCCACAACCTACATAATCACCACAGGCTTGATGGGATCTTGCTGCGCAGTATTGGAAGAATTCCAACCCTCATCACCGGGTAAAGGGCATGGGGCGTAGCAGCTCTCGCCCTCACAGAATCTCCACATAGCCCCAATCTTCGATCGTATACGTCTCCCAGACAACCCACTACCCCCACCGGCGCTTCGAACGACCAGAACTCCCCCAGTCTCAGAGAATGGCCCTTCCCTGCAAAAAACCCGCGCATCGACCAGCAACGACGCACCTTAGGCACGTTACAGAGACAAAATCTCAGAGTGGGAGCCGGGTACAGACAGCTGCCTTGACCCGGCTCCTTCAGCTTCAGGTAAGCCAGAATACCTTATGGAGCAACGGTGTCCATAAAGGTGATCTCCCCCCCCTCGACCTGCAAGATGACGGCGGACTTGATGGGGTTGTGCTGCTCATCGTAGGAGATGTCACCCGAAACCACGGAGAAATCCATGGTCTCCATCGCCTCGGCGATTTCGGCGGGCTCGGCCGAGCCGGCTTCCTCAATCGCGTACATCAGGATGTTAGCGGCGTCATAGGCCAGAGCCGCCAGCGCATCCGGCGCCTTGCCGTACTGCTCCTGATAAGCGCTCACGAAGTCCTGCACGATGGGGCGAGGGTCGTCACTGGAGTAGTGATTCGTGAAGTACCCGCCTTCTACGACCTCGGTGTCCAGATCGGGGGAATCCCAGCCATCGCCGCCCAGCATCGCCGCTTCGATGCCCTTCTCGCGGGCCTGCGCCGCGATGAGGTTGACCGTGGAGTAGTAGTCGGGCAGGTAGAGAACGTCGGGGGACGCATCCTTCACCTTGGTCAAGATCGCGGAGAAGTCCTGATCCTCGCCCGTGTAGGTCTCCCAGACGACGATCTCGCCGCCCTGAGCCTCAAACGACTCGCGGAAGAACTCCGCCAGACCTCGGACGTAGTCGTTCCCCTGATCCAACAACACCGCAGCCGTGCCGGCGTCCAGGTTGTCGACGGCGAACTTGGCCGCCACCTGTCCCTGGAAGGGGTCAATGAAACAAGCGCGGAAGACCAGCTCCTTGGTGTCACCGTCCTCGGTGACGGTCACACTGGGATTGGTGGACGTGGGGCTAATCTGGAAGATGCCGTTGGCCATGGCGACCTCGGAGATGGGAATCGAGGCGCTGGAACAGACCTCACCGATGATGATCTTCGCTCCATCTTGGTTGATGACCTTGTTGGCCGCGCTCACGGCAGCCTCGGGGTTACACTGACTATCCTCGACGACGACCTCAATCTGCTGATCCAGCACGCCGCCCCGCCCGTTCCACTCCTCAATGGCCATCGTGGCGCCATCCCGGGTGGACTCACCAAAGGTCGCCACGTCGCCGCTAAGTGGGGCGAGAATGGCGACTTTGACAGCTTGACTGCCGCCGCCTCCCCCTCCACAGCCCGTCAATGCGAACAGCATCGCCAACACGCCGATGAAACCCAGTAACTTCTTAAACATCGTTCTCCTCCTAAGAATAAGGGTGAATACGTACATGGGGACCGAATGAAGACGCTCCTGATAGATACAGATATCCCTGAGTCATCACCTCCTCCAGATATGATTACGCCCTCTCAAGTGTAAGGGGTTAGAGAGACGTACTCGAACATTGTAACAAAAAGAAAATTACATGTCAAATTTGACTTTTGCCCCGGAGCGTACTATAATGGCTTTGATTTTATTTTCTTTAGTCGCCGTAGACGAGGAGATGCTCCGATGACCAGCTCAAAACAGCGATCCTTAGCGCTCTTGCTAATCTTACAAGCCGTCGCCGTCGCGCTCTATCCTCCCACCTTTTTCTCTGTGGCCCCCCAAGCTATCGTGCTGCCCCCGGCCCTCCTGTTCCTCTTCGGGCTCTCGTTGTTCGCTCTATACACCGGCGCGTTGGACCCCAGCGGCGAGCGCAATTTTCTTATCTTTATCCAGGGCGTCAACCTCGTGGTGCGACTCATGATGTTGTTCCCCAATCTACTAGACGCTCAGGGACGCTGGAACATCCTGCTGCTGATCTCGCAATTGATTGGCATAGGCCTCTCCTGGTATACCATGAACGCCATGGAAAAAGTCCAACTCTCCACGCTGCATCGCTTACAACGAACGACAAAGTGAGACTTTTTTATCCGGCGTGACGTTGCGTTAGCCACGTCAGCACCCGATCACACCGGCCCTCAATTTGACAAACCACAATTTTCAATTACAATAACTTTCGGCTTTATAGGGGCCGCACCAACGTGCGGTCCTTTATTTCTGGGTAATGAGTAACCGGCAGATGAAGGAAGGTATGGTATGGAGCAGTTACAATTAAGCGCCATGACCCGCGATCTTACAGGAAAAAAAGTTAAGCGTCTACGCAACGCAGGCATGGTACCGGGCGTTATCTATGGCAGTGACGTTGAGGCAATTCCCCTCAAGTTTGAGCAGCGTGCAGTCGAAACGGTGGTCAGGCGCGCAGGCAGCAGCAGCTTGATCCGCGTCTCCGTAGAGGGCGAGAATGAACCTTTCATGGCCATCGTGCGCGACGTACAGCGAGACATCTTCAAGCAGTTTCTGACGCACGTGGATCTACAGGCGCTCAACATGCAGGAGACGGTCCAATTACCGATCTCCGTCTCCCTTATCGGTGAGGCACCGGGCGTTGAGGAGATGGGCGGCGTGCTCATCCAGCAAATCTACGAGATCGACGTAGAGTGTCTACCTTCGGATCTTATCCCCTCCATTGACGTCGATATCTCCGGGCTAGAGGAGATTGGAGACGCCATCACCATTGAGGACCTGGACATTCCTGAGAATATCCAGATTTTCGCCGAACCCGATGACGTGGTCGTGCAGATTACCTTCATTGAGGAAGAGACAATCGAGGAAGAAGAGCCGGTCGGCGCTGTTATTGGCGAGGCCGCTGAAGTCGCCGTCGTCGGTGAAGAAGAAGAGGAAGTAGAAGGCGAAGAGTTGGAGGAGATCGAGGAGACCATCGAGGAGTAATCCTCTCTCCCCCTTCTGTCAGCGTAAACGCAGGGAGCGGACCGAATTCACGGTCCGCTCCCTCTTTTTATCACTATCTCGCTACACTAACCGACCTCTCACTTTCGTAAACATCCCGGTAATTTGACGCAAAACCCTCTGTAATGCGATTTTGGCTCTTGTCGGGAATTAGGTGAAGCCCTACATCCACTTGAGTGGGCTGATCCATTTTCCCGGTTCGTTAGGTGTACACTTTCCTTGCTGGGTGAGAACATTATGGAATATGCACTCTAGA
>CAZCPK010000117.1:0-10193 GCA_964500755.1 uncultured Anaerolineales bacterium | reverse complement strand
GGCGGCAGCGTAGTTGACCAGATGGAGCTGGTGCTCTTTTTCTTGCTGCCAGTGTTCCACCAGTACCGGAGCAGCGCCGTCGATCTCCGGCGCGGGTGAAAGATTCAGGACGGTGAGCAGGGCTTCACGCTGCGCCGTGTCGGGGAGCGCGAAGAAAGGGCTGTGCAAGAAGTGACGTTGCGTGACGCCCGTGCGGTCCAGTAACGTGCGCGCCCACCGATGACGGAAATACGCGCGGTAGACTCCGCCAAGGAAGCGGGCCGCTGCACCTCGCAGCCCGGGATGGCGGCTCAACAGCGTCTCCCCACCCGTTGACGTCCAGCCGGGGAGCTCCGTCACCGCCAGGGTTCGCAGGTTTGCCGGTAGCGCCAGGGGCTCGGGTAGGGTGGTGACGTGCAGCAGCAGTTCCAGATCGTCCGGGGCGGCGCCCACGTCGACGACGCGCCAGGGGATGCCGGCGTGCAGCAGCGTCTGGCCGACGGCGAAGAAGGGACCGGCGATCTCCGTCCAGCGGCTCCAGAGGGCCGTGCCGGGGTGAAGCAGTCCCACGGCCGCGCGGTTGACGCGTCCCACGTAGAGGTCGGCGTGTTGCTCCAGCCAGCGCTGGAATTCGCCGATGGCCTCCCGTTGTGGCGCGTAGGCCGGAGCGGTCAGCAAGGTGAAGGTGCCGTCCGGTTCCACGAACTCGGTGCCTTTGACCACCATGGATGCGCCGCAGGCGGCTGCCTCAGCGATGCCCTGACAGAAGCGACGCGGGGGGTAGACTTCGTCAAAGCCGATGCCTTTATCGTAAGGATCCACGCTCAACGGGGTCGTACCGATCAGGGGGCGCGCCGTGCGGATCGTCAGGGCGTTGTTGACCAGCTGACCGTGTGTGTCGTCCGTGGGCGGCGTCCACTGCGGCAGGGCGAAATCCTCGATCATCATCACGTCCTGGATCTCACTGAGCCCTTCCAGGTCGATGCCGTAGGTGACGAAACTGGGGCGCATCACCGCGTCGAAGTCGTTGACGCTGACGACGATCTCCGGCTCGAGGGAGCGGGCGTAGGCCGCGAGCTCCGCGATGGTCGCCGTCACCTGGTCGGCCCGCCAGCGCAGGTAGTCCCGGCTGCGCGGATCGTGGTGGGGATCGATCTGCGTGGGAATCTCCTCCCCACTGGCCTCGCGGTAAGCGGACCGGCAGCGCTCGCAGTAGCAGCCGGCGCCGCCCAGCCAGTCCCCGCCGAAGAGCAGCGGTTGTACGCCGTACCAGGGATTGTCGAAGAAGACACCGTCGGCTTCTGCCGAGACGATGTCCCAGACCATCTGCTTGAGGCGCGCGCGCCAGTCGGGATGTCGCCAGCAGGCCATGTAGCGTCCGGTGTAGTAGGGGAACGGTCGGCCTCGCGGGTCGCGAGCGTACCACTCCTTGTCGGCGTACCCCCCCGCAACGACGTAGTTGGAAAGTTGGACGTAGCCGAAGACGCGGACGCCCGCCGCGTGATAGACCGGGACCGCTTGCCGAAATGCCTCCCAGTCCTCGCGCTCGATCTCCGGTGGGAAGCCCCAATCGTACATGAGATAGGCCCAGTTGCAGTCCGCTTCCTGGGCGACGCGCGTGGCGCCTGTCAGGGTGTGCGCTTCCTCATGGACGATCTCGTTGACGGGGGCGTTCATAAACTTGAGGCGGTTCATACGCACGGTTCCCGGTCCGGCCCAGAGGTAGATGGGGCGGTGGTCGCCGACGCGGAAGGTGAGATCTCTCTCGGACATACTAACGCTCCTTATTCGCTAGCTATCGTGTGGCTCCTCTGAAAAATGAGGGGAATGCCTTAGAGTGAATCTGTTCAGCCCTCTCGCATCTTCTCGCGTCCTTTGATGCAGTTTTGGCTCTACTGAAATAACAAATATCTCACCACAGAGACACAGAGGGCACAGAGAAAATAAGAGTGTACTTAAATAAAATTAACCCAAGACGCTTATTTGGTGAATCTTTCTCAATGCCTTTCTAATATTACCCGCAGTGTTCCCTGTGTCTCAGTGGAGTCAGGTTTTCGTCTTTGGATTGTGACTTTTGACTGCCGCCCCAGGGTGAACGTTTATTTGACAAGGGATGATCTTTTTATCATGTTCAGGTCTCAGAATCTGCGGGACGGAGGGTGACAGCGTGACCGGCTGCTACCCGCCCCCCCTCGATAACGCGACAGAAGACGCCCACGTCGGGGAGGATGGAGACGCCTTGAAAGTTGTGGATGGGTGCTGCAGCGTGAGGCTTTTCCAGCCGGACCACTTCGAGGAGTGCTGGACCGACGTGTAAGCGATCACCTGCTGCCGCTTGACTCAGGTCCATCTCGGCTACCGTTAAGTTGTCAGCAAAGGCGCCCGGTCCGGCCTGGATACCGTGCTCACGGTTTGCCCGCTCAATCTCCGAGACGGCGATGAGACTGACCTCGGGCTTGCCCCGTCCGGCGTGGGCGTCGCCGACCAGGCCGTATCCCGCGATCAGCTCCCCGCTGCCGACGTTCGACTTCGGTTCGGTGCGGACGTCGCTGCGATTGACGGCGATCAAACGCCCGACGCGCGGATCTGTTGTGGTAGTCAACATCGCCCAGGCCTTACGATATCGTCGCAGCCGGGTCAGCTCCTCTTCGCCAATCTCGGTCATACGGCGGACGTCCATGTTGTCCTGGAGGTCGGCCAATTTGACCCGCCGCGCCAGCGGGTGCGGTCGAATCCGTAGGGTGAAGTCCTCGTACGCCTCAGCCGGGCGTCGTGAGAGGTGGTCCACTGCGGCGACGACCGCTCCCGGATAATCGGCCTCGGCCAGATCCTGAACGCTCAGTGAGGTATCCTCTACGACGTCGTGCAGCAGGGCAACCATGCGTTCCGTCTCCGTCTGGAGGCGAGACATCACTCGAAGAGGGTGAAAGATGTAAGGGGCCCCGTATTTGTCCTGCTGTCCCCGGTGGGCTTCAATTGCCAAAAGCAGGGCATCTTCTAAGGTCTTCATCGTTACTCCTTTGCAGTGCTGACTGTGGCGAGAAGCCTTCGCTTATCAAGAGGCCTACCATGCTGTTGTGGTTTTTAGGTGGCGCGTCTCGCCCAGGCCATACGAACATCCGCTTTGACCGGCCGTCTATTAACCGCACAAGTGAAAGTAACGCGGGCGACCCGCCCGCAGAGACAGGCTCAGCGGCTCAAAAATGTGCCGCCGTTCCCCTATGAGCAAGATCATCCCTCACCCAGATTCAGAGCCACAGGGAGCGTTCTCGGAAATCCTCGTAGTACCGTCGGCCCTCGGGATAGGTGGATAGCGCTGTATGGAACTGCTTGCGCAGGCCCTCACGCTCCTTCTCGGGGATGAACGCCGCTTCCACGCTGTTGCGCAAGGCGCGGTAGATCATCTCCTTGGGGAGCCCGATGGCGCGTACGGCGACCACGTATTCGTCACTAAGTGTGGTGTCGCTGACGCTGGGGTCGTCGGTGTTGAGGGTGACGGGCAGCCGCAGGCTGAAGAGGTCCAATAACGGATGGAGTGTGATGCGCGGAATAGCGCCGGTCTGGAAGTTGCTGGTGGGACATACCTCCAACGCGACCTTGCAATCGTAGACCAGACGCACGACCTGCGAGCTTTCGACGGCGTGAATGTCGTGCCCGATGCGTTGGGCGTGCAGCTCCTCGATGGCCACGCGGACGCTTTCTGCGCCGGTCGCCTCACCAGCGTGGACGGTGATCCCCAGCCCGGCGTCCCGGGCCTTGCGAAATAGCGGCTTGAAGGGCTGGGCCGGATAGTTGACTTCATCGCCGGCAAGGTCGATCCCCCGGATCAGAGGGCCGTGAAAGGTGAGCGCCAATTCGACGATCTCTTCGGCGACGGCCAAAGGCTCGTTTCTGCCGATCTGCAGGAGCAGGCACGTGCGGATCCCTACTTCCTGTTGGGTCTTGTCGACGGCTTCGATAACCCATTCAACGACGTCAGAGAGGACAAAATCCTGCGTCCTTGCCAGCGCCACGGGGTTGAAGCGCAGCTCCAGATAGCTGATATTGTCGGCGGCGGCGTCCAGCACGGCTTCCCGGGCGATGCGCTGCACCGCTTCTCGAGAGGTGTAGAAGTGACGCAGCAATTTGAACTTCTCCAGGAAGCGGTGGAAGTCCGGTGGATCGTCGGTCACCTGGACGTACGGACGCAATTTCTCTATGTCGTAGCTGGGAAGATCGATACCGTGCTCGATGGCAATGTCGGCCAGGGTATCCAGTCGGAGCGAGCCCTCAAGATGGCGGTGTAGATCGATCTTGGGGAGGCCATAAGCCCAGTCGGCTAGGTTTTGGGTGGGGCTGATGTCAAGTTTCATGGCCGATCCTTGCTACTAGGATTTGTGTATCAGCCAGCCCCAATAACGTAGCGCCACGCCGAGAGTTAAGAGAATACCCAGGGTGAAGGGAAGGTGGAAAAGGGTAAGCATGAAAATCGGTGTGAGCACGAGCTTGGGGCGACCGGTGAGCGCAGCATTGTTAAGGATAGTATAACTCAGCGCGGCGACAATGAGCAAACCTGTTCCCGGATAAAACCAGCGGTAATAGGAGTTCATTTTCGTGACTTCGCCCAGCCGGCGGCTGAAGGCGCGCAGCATAAAACTGAGATAAACGAGCGCCAGGAGCATAGGTAACGCCAGGTGTGAGGTTAAGATCTGTGAACTATTCATGGTCACTGTTGCGCTCCCATCATTGCCTCGTAGAGATGACCGCCGAGTAAGATCAGACAGACGCCCGCGATCCCCAGCAGGACGTTTGCCGCGGGATCTCCTGTGAAATCGGGGAAGTGCCGGGCGTCTTGCGCGATCTGCCAGATATAACGCCCGGCTCCGTAAGCCGTCAAGCCAATCGGGATGAGATAGAGCCGGTAGCCGGTGCGCTGCCCGGAATTCTGCTCGAAAAACTGCGCGATGCGCATCAGTAGTATCTGTAACGACAAAGCCCCAGTCCATCCCAGCAGGGCGAGGAGGATGCGTAACCAGATCATAAGTATCTTCCCGGACACCAATTACCGTTTGATAAAGGCGCGGATAAACGACTCGGCCATCTGTTGGGGGGTCCCGCTCAGCAGCCCTTCACGCCCTCGGAACGGATCCTGGATGACGATGCCGTTGGCGCCGATGGTGAACTGCCGGATGTGGGTATCGTGGTGGCTGCCGCGAAGTTTGAGCACGATGATCGCGCGTCGGACTGCGCTTTCGATCTCGATGTAGCGCAGCAGAATGTAAGAATCCACCATGAAGCCTAGTGACGTGTCGCTTTCTTCTTCCTGTTCGTCTCCCAATAGGACGTAAGATTCCCGTGTCAGCACGGTGGTCAACTCCTGACGCTTTAGGGCGTTGAGGAACCCGTATACGTGACTGCGTAGCGCCACCGGGTCTGTCGTCATGCGCTCAAAGTGAGAGAGGCTGTCCACGAGAATGCGTTTCGCACCGATGCGGGCGATAATCCGCTCAATGCGACCGTTAAAGCGTTCCAGGTCGGCTTTGCTGACCTCGGGGCTGCTCATGATCACCTGGACCAAATTTTGTGCTTCCAGCGCGCGGAAATCCCATCCGAAGGAGGCGGCGTCGCGATAATATTGTTGGGGAAACTGCTCAAAGGTCAGAATAATTCCTGGTTCTCCTTGCCTGGCGCCCTCCAGGATAAACTGCATGCCCAGGGTTGTCTTCCCGCAGCCCGGCGCTCCTTCGACCAGGTTGGCCGTGCAAGGTAGGAATCCGCCACCCAGCATGTTGTTTAACCCGGGGATGCCGGTCTTTACTCGAGAGACCGGCGCCGGCGGTGTCTGCTCTGACATGCTCACCTCCTCAACTTACCTTTTGCGCATATCTTTGATCACGTGGTAAATTGCGCGTACCCGGAACTGTTGATCCTCGCCCGCCTCGACGAAACGCTCCAGTTTATCCCGCAACCCGGCAGCGGGGCTCAGAGCGTAGATCGTCAGATCCCCCATGTGAGTCTCCTCGAGCAGTCCGCGCCGGGCCAGATCCGCCAGCTCTTGTGCCACAACTTCGGGGTCGCGACCGGCGTAGCGCGCGATGTTCTCCACGGTATCGATCGTATGGGGATTCTTATGGAAGAAGTGAAGCAGATCCCACTTGATAAAAGAATCGACGTACCGCTTGACGAAGTCAAGCAGCTCTGGGTCCATATCGTTATATAGCCGGCTGGTCAGGTTTTCAGTGACCATGATCTCTCCAAGAATGTGAATGGCTAGCCATCCTGAAAATAAGGACTTGGTCCTACTGAAATAACTAGCAGAAATCGGATTTTACAGAGATTTTTAGTATGGATGTGATTTTTTGCTAGAAAATTCGGTAAAATGGGAAAATAGTCAAACACGACACTAATCTTCTCTCAGCGTTCTCTGGGTTCTCTACGGCAAACAGGCTTTTCTCACTAGGGCCAAGGATGGTTCAATGTAGAATTGTAAGGTAAGGGCGTTCCTTAAATTACGGTATTATAACGTAGCCAGGTGCAACGCACCTGCGAATGCTTGAAAATAGGCATTTTGTGCACGCTGTCATGGGTGTTTCTCCAACATGATCGGATAATCGCAGGTGCGTTGCACCTTGTACTGTAATTTCAGGGCGTTCATAAAAGCGATAGGCAGGCGGAGTCCTACTTATGAACTCAGTTCAGACCGGCGGTCTGAGCGTAGGTGACAGTGTTTGTACTTCTTACCGCTACCGCACCAGCACGGATCGTTCCGTCCCGGCTTCTCCTTGCTGACGTGGGGCTGTGGTTGGGTCTCGGTCGTCCCACTCCCCCCCGCGGCGTGCACCTGTAACTTCGGCCGCTTGTAAGAAAGGACCTGAGGGCGTTGACGCCGTGCTTGGGCCTGGGCGACCTTTTTAGGCACCAGAAAGAGCTGGTGCACGATCTCACGCTCCACCGAGGCCAGCATCTGTTGATACATCTCGTAGGCTTCCTTCTGATAGGCGACCAGGGGTTTCTGCTGACCGATGGCGCGCAGTCCGATGCCTTCGCGCAAGACGTCCAGGTCGGTCAGGTGGTGGATCCAGTGATTATCCAGGGCTCGCAGCATCAACCGCCGGTCGCGGAAGAGGCGGTGGAGGTCGATGATCTCGCGCTGGAGCTTCTCCTCCACGTCCTCGGACAGTCGTCGCAGCGGCCGGTCTTTCCATTCGTCCCAAGCGTCGCCTGCCAGTGCCTTGGCCCGCGCCGCGAACTTTTGCAGGAAGGGCGCGCGGTTGTTTGCCAGCTCCTGGAGCGGGAGCTCCTGTTGGCGCAAATCCCGATAAGTTAACTCGCCCAGTTGTTCATTCATCCGTTGATAATTCTCTTGAGCGCGGTGCAAGAAATCCGCCACCAAGGCGTCCGGTTCGTTTCCGTTGAGATCCGCCGGCCCGAAGGTCTGCGGGAGGGGCAGGAAGCGCCGCAACTCGGCGATCATGGCTTTGCGCTCTTCTTCCGCTGGCTTCTCCTCACCAACGTGCGTTTCGACCACCTGGCGGATCTCGTTCTCGACCATCTCCATGAGATCCTCTTCCAGGTCGTCCCGCGAGAGGATCTTCGTGCGTTCCTTGTAGACCACCTCCCGCTGCTTATTGACCACGTTATCGTATTCGAGCACGTGTTTGCGGATGTCAAAGTTGTAGCCCTCAACGCGCTCCTGGATCGAGCCGATGACGCGACTGAGCACGTTGAACTCCAGCGGTGCGTCCTCCAATCCGGCGCGCTCCATCCAGGGTTGCAGCCGTTCGCCACCAAAGCGGCGCATCAACTCGTCCTCCAGCGAGATGTAGAAGCGGCTGGAGCCGGGATCGCCCTGCCGCCCGGCACGTCCCCGCAGCTGATTGTCGATGCGGCGCGCCTCGTGACGCTCGGTGCCGATGACGTGAAGGCCGCCGGATTCGTAGACGCGCCGGCGGTCGGCGACGCAGGCCTGCACTTTCTCCCAGAGCACTTCGGTCCACTGCTCCCCATATCTCGTGGTGGGATCCATGCCCTGTTTGGCCATCTTGAGCGCTGCTTCCCACTCGGTGGCGCTGATCTCCGTAAGCTCCACGTCTTCCTTGCGCAGCTGCTCGCGGGCCAGGCCCTCGGGGTTGCCGCCTAACAGGATGTCGACGCCGCGGCCCGCCATGTTCGTCGCCAGGGTCACGGCGCCCGGACGCCCTGCCTGGGCGATAATCGTGCCCTCTTTCTCGTGATATTTGGCGTTCAAGACGTTGTGGGGGATGCTGTTGCGCTTCAACTGACGGGAGAGCGCCTCCGACGTCTCGATGGCGGTCGTGCCGATCAGGACAGGACGCCCGGCCCGGTGGGCCGCGGCGACCTCCTGCACGACGGCGTTATATTTCGCGCGCTCCGTCTTATAGATCTGATCCGGTAAGTCCAGGCGTTGATAATAGCGTTCATCCCTGCCGTCATAGACGGTAACCGGGACGTCCTCCGGTTTTACTTGCTCATAGGGCGCCGACTCGTGAACCTGGAAGATGCCCGCGAAGTCGACGCCGGATTCGGGTACTGGTACGGTGTGTGTCTCTAGATCGCCGAAACGAGCCCGGTATTCCACGTTGGTCGGAAGAATCGTCACGTCCAGGCCGTAGATCCTCCGGAGCTCCTCCTCCTCGGTTGCGGCTGTGCCGGTCATGCCGCCCAGCTTCTCGTACATGCGAAAGAAGTTCTGAAAAGTGATGGTCGCGTAGGTCAGCGACTCTCGCTGGATGGGGACGCCTTCCTTGGCTTCAATGGCCTGGTGCAGTCCTTCGGAGTAACGGCGCCCGAACATCATCCGACCCGTGAACTGATCGACGATGACGATCTCGCCGTTGCGCACCACGTATTCCTTATCTCGCTGGAAGAACTCCTTGGCCCGTAGAGCGTTATCCAGATAGGGGAGCATGTGTGCGTGTTGTTGATCGTAGATGCTCTCTCCGGTGGGGACGCCCGCCAGTGATTCCGTCTTGGCGACGCCTTCCTCAGTCAGCATGGCGATCCGCGATTTCTCATCGGTCTCATAGTCAGTGGCGGGGCTCAGGCGTTGGACGATGCCGGCGAATTTGTGGTAGAGCTCGGACGGTTCCTCGGCCGGCCCCGAGATGATGAGGGGCGTGCGCGCCTCATCGATCAGGATGCTGTCGACCTCGTCGATGATGGCGTAATGTTGATCGCCCTGGGAGCGCTCCGAGAGATCGTGGACCATGTTGTCCCGCAGGTAGTCGAAGCCGAACTCGTTGTTGGTCCCGTAGGTGACGTCGGCCTGATAGGCCTCTCGACGGGTGATGGGTTTCAGATATTGAAAGCGATCGTCCGCCGATGTATAGGTGGGATCAAAAAGGTACGATGCCGTGTCGGGGTCGCCCGCGGAGGACTGGATGACACTGATACGCAGGCCCAACGCGTGATAAATCGGCCCCATCCACTGAGTGCCGAACTTTGCCAGATAGTCGTTGGGCGTGACGAGGTGTGCGCCTTTGCCCGTGAGCGCGTTGAGATAAAGGGGGAGGGTGGCGACCAGCGTCTTGCCCTCGCCCGTCTTCATCTCCGCGACCTTGCCCTGGTGCAGGACAATGCCGCCGATCATCTGTACGTCATAATGTCGGAGCCCGATGGTGCGTCGCCCCGCCTCCCGGACGGCTGCAAAGGTCTCAGGCAACAGCTCGTCCAGCGCGGCTCCCTGAGCCAGACGCTTGCGGAACTCCTCCGTCTTGGCCTGTAGTTCCGTATCAGAAAGCGCGCGGAACTCGGGCTCCAGCGTGTTGATAACCTCTACAGTCTGCTGCAAACGGGCGATCTCACGTGCATTACGATCCCCGAAGATATTTTTGAGAAATGAAGCAATACCCATAAACCTCCTATCCGTTTTGAGATGTTTACATTATACCACGGGGAATCTATAGAACAATGCTTTCTGCAGGGTTTCGCTCCCGGAAAGCAAAAAAGTTTTCTGTTATAATATGTATACGCAACTATGTAAAAAAGAAGTGCCAGCGGAGAGGAAGCGCGGTTCTGATGAAGATTTTGGGGGTCTCTGGGGTTTCGCCGGGTGGCTCAAAAACGATCTTAAGCTTTTGCCATGGATGGCATAAATTTTCACTGTTTTTAGTTTCTGTGTGAATCTGTGCCATCCGTGGTTAAATTTTCAGTTGGGTCGTGCGAAATCCACAAGAGCCAGATTTTTCACGGTAGCCAAATACCTATGGGTCTCT
>CAZCPK010000116.1:0-10254 GCA_964500755.1 uncultured Anaerolineales bacterium | reverse complement strand
TTGGCGTCGGACTCGGCGTGGGACTGGGTGTGACAGTAGCAGTTGCTGTTGGGCTTGGCGTCTGTGTCGGTGTGTTGGTGGGGGTAAGCGTCGGACTGGGAGTCGGGCTGGGCGTCGCGGTAGCGGGCGGCGTGTTCGTGGCCGTGAACGTCGGGGAGGGACTGGGCGTCTCTGTCGACGTCGGGCTCGGCGTGTTCGTAGGCGTGAGCGTCGGGGTGGGACTGGGCGTCGCGGTAGCGGTCGGCGGCGCGGGAAGCTCCACAAAGCGCACCGCGTCCGCGCCGACGTAGCCGTCGGCGTCGTCACTCAGCTCGATGCTGCCGGTCATGCCGGCGGCGAAGGCGTATTCGCCCAGGCTGAGCCAGCTCCCGTCACTGGTCGGCCCCTGGGTGTTGATCCGCAGGGTCTGGCTTCCACCCAGATAGTGGACGGTGTAGGGCACATTTGTCGCTCCGGTCGGCGTCGTCCCCCACCAGACGAAGACCTCGTACGTGCCGGCGCGGGGCAGATCCGGCGTGAACGTGGCGCGCTCGCTGCCGCTGCCCGGCTCATCGTAGCGGAAATCGAGCCCGTAGTACGGATAGAGGGGGCCGGCGTAGGTCATCCAGGATCCCACCACCGAGAAGCCCGCGTCCCGATTGTCGATCACGATGTCTGCCGGCGTCGGCGTCGCGGTAGCGGTCGCCGTGGGAGTTGGGGTGAATGTGGCGGTCGGTGTGGACGTGGGCGTCGGACTGGGCGTTTGCGTTGCGGTAGCGGTAGGGGAGACCGTCGGTGTCGCTGTCGGCGTTGCGGTCGTAGTGGGTGACGGGGATGGCGTAGGCGTAGACGTCGCGGTGGCGGTTGTTGTCGGCGTCAGCGTCGGCGTTGGAGAAATCTCAGGCGTGGGCGACGGCGTCGGGGTGGGCGGCTCCTGATAGATCTCGGCGTTGGGCGCGTTGATCGTGAGTCCTTCGTTGCTTACAATCCGGATCCACTCCTGACCCTGCGCGTCGCGCGCGTAGTCGAGGACGGCGGTGTGACCCTGCGCGGTGACGTGCAGGGTCCGCGCCGTGAACTGCCCCGTGATCCGCGGCGTGAGCGTCACCTCCAGGTCCGTCACCTGCAAATTGAGCGCGGTCTGCAGCAGCCACGTGGTCCCCGCGGCCGACTCCATGTAGAGCGAGGCCTCACCGAAGCGGCCCGGCATCTCATAATCGTACTCTAGCAGCGTCTCGTGGGGGCCGTATTGGAGCCACTTATCCAGGTAGATCTGTGTATAGGTTTCGGCGTCAACCGGCTGCTCGAGTTCGTAGTACCCTAGGGCCGGGATCACGTTGGGCAAGACCAGGTAGCCGCCCGACATGCCCCAACCGTTGGTGTAGTTGGGCGAGAGCCCCCACCGACCGGGCGTGGCGAAGCTCTCGTCGCCTTTAGCCAGCCAGTGGACGTCGTACTCCGGCTCGAAGAAGTCCGGCCCCGTGAAGACGCCCAGCAGCTGCGGCAGCCGCGCGCGACCGAGGTCGCCGTGCAGCGGCACGAACATCGTGTGCGCCCACCGATCTTGATAGAACGTCCCTGCGGCACGGGTCTGGCTGTTCTCGTCGGCCAACGGCAGATAGAAGTTGGCGTCCGCGTTCCAGAAATAGGCGTCGAAGTCCGCGCGCAGTGGGGTCACGTAGTCGGCGATCAGCGCGTCCGCCTGCGCGCTCTCCCCGTAGAGCCTGAGCAATGCGGCGGCGTCCTCGTACGCATAGACGCTCTGCGCCGTCTCTGCGGGATATTCTCCGGAAATTCGCCCCAGGTCGCCCATGGGCACCAGCAAGTTGGGGAAGAGGTTTTGGTCGTCGCCGTATTGATCGTCGTAGGCTTGGTCAAAAGCTTGGAGGCCGGAGACGGCAGCCTGGACCTCGTCCTGATAGCCGCTGACCTTGGACACGTCGCCGGTGACCTGATAGAGGCTGTACAGCGCGTTGAGAAATTCCGCCGTGCTGTAGGCGTCGCTGTAGTTCTCCTCGTGCGCGACGGCCCCACTGGGCCGCCGTTGGATGATGTCTGGCAGGTTGCCCGTATACCAGTCCGGCAGGGGACGCCAGGTTCGCGTGTCGACCTTGTAGCCGTACTCGTCGTTGACGGTCTCACCGTACTGTCGGGAGGCGATAAACGCGAGCCCGGCCTCGAAATTGTCGACCATCTCCGGCGGCAGGATGTGAGGCGTGATGATCAGGGGCATCAGCGAGTCCGGCACGTAGATGAAGGCCTTGTCGGTGTAGTAGAGCCCGCCGTCGGGGTTGATCAGGTAGGTGAGCATCAGATTCGAAAAGAAGTTGACGAACTTGAAGCGGGGCAGGTCGAGGCTGTCGAGGGTGGGCAGCGCCGCCAGTTGCGCGAGCCGCGCGTCTCTGAGGGCCTGCCAAGCGGGGTTGGGATCGCTGCGCAGGGCGGCGTCGGCGACGAGTGAGCTGACGTAGAAGCGCTGTCGGGACTGCGCCGCGACGCTGAGGGCGGCGCGTCCGTCGCTGGCGCCGCTGTAAAGCTGACCGTCCAGGGTATCCGCCGCGAGGTAGGCATCAAAGTCCAGGTTGTTGCCGCTCCAGGAGTGCAGCGGCTGATCGGTGTAGAGATAGACGGGGTCGCCGCCCCCGCCCGTAGCGACGAGGGCCTGTTCTTCGGTGTCGAAGGAGAGCGTCGTGTCCGAGCGGCTGTGAAACTCAACGGCCCGGTCGTAGTTCATCGCCGGTTCCATATCCGCAGCCAGCACCACGCGCGCGTCGGTGGGGTCGTCCAACGCCACCTCGATGACGTTGAGGGCGTGATAGGGCTGCGGCGCGAGGCTCGTCACCCGCACCTCGGCGGTGCGGCCCAGAAGTTGGACCTGGTATCCTACGTAGTCCGGCGCGACGACGTACTGATCGATAATGCCTTCGGAGAACCAAGCGCGCTGGGCCGTCGCGCCCGTGCCGATGACGAGACCGATTTTGGTGAGGTGCGCCATCCCGTAGACGCCTCGGCCCTTAATGCGGATAAGGTCGCCCGGTGCCGCGCCCGTCAGCGCCGACGGGTCCGACATCGCGAAGGTCTCACCGACGTTGGGATAGCCGTTGAGGGCGACGGCGCCCTGATAGCCCACAAAGCCGATCCAATCCCAGGCGAAGGTGCCGTCCGGCGTGACAAAGGTCGCCGTATGCGTGTCGGGATCCCAGGTGACCGTGTGGGTTCTCCCGCGCCGTCCCACGAAGTCGAAGGTGTTGGCGGTCAGGTCGTCAAAGGGAGAGTCGGCGCGGGAGTGCGAGGTGAAGAAGAGCGCCATGACGATCAGTACTGCAATTGTCAGGCCGATACTTTTCTTCCATATCCGATACATAGTCTGCTCCTTACGTGGTATCTTCTGTTACCTTCGAGGCTCTTTGGGATTTCGCCGGATGCAAAGACAACGTTTGCCACGCGCTTCCTGTCACAATGCAGAAAAGGTCTGGTGAGCCCCACTGGCGTAACCTACTGCACTAGTTTTAGGGACACTCACCCCACTATCCGGCAAAGTCCCAGAGACCCACCTTCGAGACCACGGTGACCGTGCCGCGCGCGCCGTCGACGCGGACGACGTCACCCGTCCGGATCTCCTGCGTCACGTTGGGCACGTTGAAGACCGCCGGTGTGCCGTACTCCCGGGCCACCGTGGCGGCGTGGGAAAGAATCCCGCCGATCTCCGTGACCACCGCTCCGGCGGTCAGGAAGAGCGGCGTCCAGCCCGGGTCAGTGTGCGGCGCGACCAGGATCTCCCCCGGGCGCAGGGCCTGGGCGTCGATCAGACGGTGGATCACGCGCGCCGGTCCTTCGGCGCTACCCGCACTGCAGCCGATGCCGGTCAGCGTCTCCGCAGCGTCGTCCGCCACAGCAAGTCCATCAGTCAGCAGTAGCGCCGGTGGCGTGCTGGCGGACCAACGCGCGCGTTCTGTTTTTCGCTGCTCGATCAATATGACGGGCGCCTTGGATAGTGAATGCCCTCTTTGCAGTGCCTGGATCTCACCCGGGTAGAGGTAGAAGATCTCCTCGCGGGCGGCGAGCCGGTCCTGCTTCATCAGGTCGGCGCCGACGTCCAGGAAACGTGCGCGCAGCGCTGCGAAGCCCTCGATCAGCCGGTACTTGACGCTTTCGCGCAGCGCGACGTTGTGCGTGTAGGCGTCGACTGCGCGGTCGAGCAGCCGGCGACGGAGCGGCGAGAGCTGCGTGGAAATCTCCACTTTCTCGCCGGTGAACGTCTCTTCGATCGGAGGAGTTTCCGGAGCCCTAAGATAACCGCGCAACACCGTCAGCACAAACGTCGGGTCCTCTCGCCAGCGGGGCTGCGCCAGCTCAAACTCGTCGGACGCCCGCGCGCCGTGCTGCTCCAGAAAATGCCCCAGCTTCTCTTGAAATGAGAGTCCGTCCTCAATCTCGCCCCATGCCTGCCATTCCCTGGCATCGTCCAGCTCGGACGTGAGCAGCGCGCGAACCTCGGGGCGCGCTCGTATCTCTTCGGCTAACTGCCGGAGCGCGAGCCCCTGGGCCGACGTCTGCGTGTCGGTCCGGCTTCTACGCAGGTGCAGGAGATAGGTTTCGGCCTGGGACGCTGCCCACCGCTGGAGCAGGACGGACACGACGCCGTAGGCGGCGACGGCGTACGCCGTGCACTTGAGGTGGAGCTGGAAGCAGCGGGCGGTCCACGTCACCAGCTCGGGAACGGTCTCCGGGACCGAGACAAGGGGCGGCAGGCGGCGCACGAGACGATCGAGCCGGGGCACGAAGCCCCACACGTCGAGCCAGAAGAGGGCCTGGGCCAAGCGTACCTTGACGCCGGTGGGGCGCGTGTAGGGTTGCGCTGTGTCGGGGATGACGACGCCCAGGACTTGACGCATCGTTGCCGGCGTGACCGTGGGCAGGTAGCAGAAGGTGTCCAGTAGCGCGTCGAGGCGTATTACAACGCGACCGTCCACGCGGCGGACGGCCTCCGCGCCGTCCTCGCGTTCGCTCTGCTCCCAGACAAGGTCGGGTTTGCCCTGCAGCGTGGCGCGGAAGACGGCCCAGGTCAACGGCGTGACGACGTTGGGCAGGATCTCGCCCACGTTGGCCCGCGTCCAGAACGCGCTGAGCGGGACGTTGATGGTCGATGGCGGGATCGGGCGCGCCTGCAACACGAACGCCTCCTCGCCGACGAGCGCCCACTCGACGTCTTGCTCAGCTCCCAGGAGGTCGGCGATTCGCCGTCCCAACGCCGCCAGCATGCGGCACTGCGCAGCGGTCAGTAGCTGCGCGTCCGCTGACGCCTGGATCGCGCCGTCCCCGGCGACGCGGTAGCGGGCCGGCGTGGCGCGACCGGACAGCAGCGCCGCGCCCAACCCCCGCACGGCTTCGATGATCGTGACCCGCTCGCCGGTTACGGGATCGGCGGTGAAGAGGACGCCGCTGACGGTCGGCGCGAGCTGGCGCTGCACGAGCACGGGCAACCGCCCAACGCCTTCGTCGGCCAACCGGTGGCGACGTCGGTAAGAACGGACGCGCGCGCTGTGCGCCGAGGCCCGGCACCGTTCGACGGCGCTTTTGAGCGCCTCGCCGCCCTCCACGTTGAGGACGGTCTCGTACTGTCCGGCGTGAGAGGCGGTCGCGCCGTCTTCGGCGAGACCGCTGGAGCGCACGGTGACCGGTGTCCCCGTTTGGCTGAGCGTCCGATAGGCGTCGAGGATGGCTTCCCAGGATGGCTCGCGCCCGTTGTTGGGTGCCGGAATACAGAAGCCGTCCGGGACGGGCAGGCCGGCCCGGCGCAGCACGCCCAAGGTCCGCGCCTTGTTGCCGATGGGAACGTCGGCAGTCGCCGGTATCTCGTCAAGCCAGATCACGCGCCTCACGTCCATTCCGGGGAGGTCCTTCCTTTCTCCCTGTCGCTGAAGGCTGCCTGCATCCGACGTCGCAGCCGCCCGGCAAGATCGTAGAGACGCAGAACGTCGACCTGCCATGCAGGCAGCAGCGGCCAGTTGGTGCGTAACCGGGCCAGCATCTGGGTCGACGTCAGCTCCTGAAGGCGTGGAATCTGCCGGTTCCAGATGACGGCGCTTTGCCCCCAGGCGATCCTTCCGAGCCGGGCGCCTTGCCGGTAGATACGTCCACTGGTCTCCTCCCACGCTTGTTGATAAGAGATCAACGTCGCTGCCGAGAACGCCTTGACTTCGTGGGCGCGGGCAGCCGCCAGACCGGCCCGCCGTCCGTTGACCAGCGCCGCTTCGACGCCCATACACGACCAGATCGTCGCCTGCGCGGCGGCGTCCCCCACGAGCAGCAGTCCGTCGTAGACGAAGCGCTTGGGCGGGTAGATCGGAATGGTGCCCATCTCTGACTTGAGTAAGGTCGTATCTCGTAGCCAGGACGTGTATGGCTCGAATTCACGTAGCGCGCGGATGCAACGGTTCCTCAATTGTTGCGCCGGATACGTTGGATCCTTGCTCAACGTGGCGTACCCGAAACTCACGCCGCCCTCTCTTAGGGGATAAAGCCAGCCGCCGCCGTTGCCGTAGCGCTCTGATGGGGCGAGGAACAACGCTTCCTGGGGATCGGGGGCGGGACAGTTGATGAAACGCTGGCCCAGACAGTGGCTGAACATGCGCGGTTTTGTCAATTTTAGAGCTTTCGTGGCGAAACCCGCGCAGCCGGAGGCGTCGATGACCAGGGGGGCCGAAAGTGTTCGCCCGTCCGCGAGCGTCACGTCCCAGCGTTGAGCTGCGGCGCGTTGGAGATCCTCCGCCGTGGCGTGGAGCACGTCGACCGTGCTGTGGGCTTGACTGCGCTCCAGCAGCGCCTGACACGCTCCCTTATAACTGAGCGCCGTCAGCACCGGCAGCCGATACTGGTGCGTCGATTTGTTGCCCAGCGGGCTGTGAAATCCGAAACGGCGGTACTGCCCGATCACGTGATCCTCAAGCCCGAATTTCTGAACGACGTCCTCGAAAGTCATGGGCGTGGTCTTATTGCTGCCGATGGAGCGTGCTTCCACGAGGCCGACCCTGGCGTCGCTCTGTAGGGTCAACACCTCGGCAGCGGAGAGGCCCGCCAATCCTCCGCCGATGATAATGCAATCGTAAGTCCGGGGGCTGTTGTTCATAGCGTTGTGCTCCTGATCAGTGCCGACCACGCCGTTGCCCACCGGCGTGGATCATAGATTTGATAGAGTATCAGCAATCCCATCAAAAAAACGACGTTGGGCCAATAGTCCCACGTCAGCCACAGGCTCAGGTAGAGAGGGAGTAGCACGGTGGGAAAGGTCTGGTGCAGGAAGTGGAGCAGATCGCGCGGCGGCCCCTCCGGGGATTCGTCGTACGGATCGACCCAGGCGCCCCGGTCGAGGCGCCGCCATGCGCGCCCGAATGTCCCGACCAGGAGCGGGAGGTAGAGGCCCAGCAGCGGCCAGATGGGCGACACCGGCTGACCGGCGATCTCCATCCTGGGTAGCGTGACGCCGAGCGTGACCAGGGCGGCGCCAAAAGCGAGCGCCTCCAGCTCCAGGTTGAGACCGTAGAGCCGGGCGACGACCCGGTGCCCTCGGGCGACGGCGAAGGTGCGCGCGCCGGCCGATCGATCCCGCGCCCGATCGCGCATCTGATGCCCCACGTCGGAGCTGATGCCGCGCAGGGTGATGTAGAGCAGGAGCGGCAGGGCGCTCCATAACGGCGGTGCGCCCAGAGCCGCGACGGTCATCGCCGCCGGCAACGTCTGCTGCGCGACGATCGTCGTCGCCAGCCCCACCGCCCCCCGTTCCTTCAGCCGAAGGGGCGGCAGGGAATAGGCCGTCGTCGCCAGGATCCACGTGCTCCACAGCGGTATAAAGCCGGGGTGACGAGCGAAAGGCGCGCCCAACAGCGTCATCAGGAGGACGCTGCCCGTCATCACCGCGACGATCTGTCCCCGGCTGCTTTGGTGAAAGGCGTTGGGCTTGCCCGCCCGCCGGTCCAGCTCCCGATCGGCGAGGTCGTTGACGAGGTAGCCATACGCCGTCCCCGCCAGGCTGAAGGCGAGGAAGAGCCCTACGTCTCGGATATAGCCAAGATTCAGCGGACGCCCGACCAGTCCGAGGTAGAAGAGGAGCCAGACGTTCTGCCAGGTGGAGTTGTAACGGATCAGACCCCAGCCGCGCCAGCTCAAGTAGTGCAACAGCCCTTTCTGCCTCTGTGTGCGTTCCATCTCCATCCTCTCTCAGGCTCTCAAGACAAGCGGTAGATAGAGATAGTACGACGGCACCCACACGCGCAGGCTGGCCTGGGCGTGTTGTGCCACGTAGGTGCCGGTGACGGTCCACGTGCCGGAGAGCTCGGTGGTGTAGACGTTCTCGTTCCAGCGACCTCCGGCGCCTGCGTCGATGGCGTACGTGCCCGCGTCGGTGACGTCTACGTCGCCCTGTTCATAATGTGCGGTGAGGGCGTAGCCGACGCGCTCACCCGCGATGCGCGTGGTCGATTCCGGATCGATGGAGAGACCCGTCGGTTCGCTCACCGTCCCCGACGCCTGCACGACGAACGTCCGCGAGCTGCGGGCCGGTAGGGTCTGCGTGAAGACCAACGGATCGCCGCTGATCGTCGCGGTCAACACGGGGCTGGGGCCGACCAGGTTGTCGTAGACACGCACCGTCGCCGTGGCTGCCGGGAAGTTCTGGACGACGAAGCGTTGATCCTCCACTGGTAAGTCGCCCCGTTGGGTGACCCAGAGCGCGACGCCGGGCTCGCCGGTGGTGCGCGTCGCCAGCCCCCGCACCGTCTCGCTCGACGGTCCGGTCAGCGCCAGCGTCTCTCCCCCGGTTACCAGTTGATAGAAGTTCGCGTAGACCCAGTAGGCCGGCTTACGCTGCCAATCCCCGGTCCAGTCGTAAAAGAGCCCCATGCTGCGATAGGGATTGTCCAGCTGGGGAATCTCACTGACGGGATACTGGAGGGGCGCGATCGAAGCTTCCCAGAAGACGGAGAGAGTCCAGCTGTGCCAGAGGCCGCCCGGCACGCCGTTACTCAGATAGTGGAAGCTGCCGTACTCGTCCAAGTAGAGGGGGCGTCCGTAGGGCTCCAGCGCCGCGGCTCGGTTCAGCGCGGGGCTCAGATTGACGTCGCTCGGCGCGTAATAATGGTAGCTTAAGCCATCCAGGCAGCTGCTCTCCGGGTAATTGTCCAGATAGGCCCGCACGACGTCGGTGCCGCAACACTCGGCCAGGCCCACCACGCGGATGCGCGGATCGACGGCCCGGGCGGTCTCGCAGGTCACCCGCACCACGTCCGCGATGTCGTCCATATTCCAGTTCTGCCAGAAGCAGCGGACGGCGGGATCCTGACCGCAGTTGAGGTCGGGTTCGTTCATGGCCTCGACCAACAACCGCTCCGGCGGAAACCCCAGCTGCTCGACCAGGTAGCGGAGGATCACCTCCACGAACTCGCGGTACTCCTCCAGGTCGTTGGGGGGACAGGGCGCCGCCGGGAAGATGTAGTCTTCAAAGGCGGGATTGTCGCTCAGCCACGGCGCCAGATAGGGGAAGTAGATCATGGCGTCCAGGGAGGGCGTGTCCCGCAGCGCGACGAACCACTCGCGCAGCGTGGCGGTGCGGGTGCCGTAGGCGGAGACCTGCACCGGCGTCTCCAGGATGAATCCGTCCATGTTGGGCGTGTCCGGATCGCCATTGTCGTTGCTGGGCTCGACCACCGCGTGCGGCACCGACAGTCGCACGGTGCGCAGCCCCAACTCGCGCCAACGGCTCGTCCAGAGATCAGCGTCCTGGTCGCTCCACCAGACGTTGGTGCCCCACGCTCCGGGCTCTTCGCCGGTTACGGACAGGTAGTCAACGGAGAAGGCGGTCGTGGTCTGAAGGGCATCCCCCGCTGAGAGAGAGCCCACGGTTCCCAAGGTGGAACGCTGAGCAGCGCAACCGCCAGAAGGAGGTCGGTTGACGTCTTCTGAATTCACCTTCGTTATGCCGAAAAGTATCCAACATACGACGACCAGTAGCACCATCAAGATAATCCTAAGTCGCCTTTTCAACACGTCTCTCCTCCTTTGTACCCATCCTCTTTAGATAACTTCGGAGGTGCGCGAGCAGTTCCCGATAACGTTCCAGGTCGTCGTTTTGTAGGCGAAAGAGCGTTTGCCAGTTGAGGTCGGACTCTCGCAGAAAGGCCCAGGCCAGGAAGAAGCCGGCGAGCGAATACGCGGTCGTTGAAGCCAGCGCCGCCCCCTGGATGCCCCAGCGGGGGATCAGCAACCAGTCCAGCGTCAAGT
>CAZCPK010000115.1:0-10279 GCA_964500755.1 uncultured Anaerolineales bacterium | reverse complement strand
GGACATTGGCCCCAGGATAAGTGTCCAAGGACTTCGTGGCTGACTACGAACCTTTGCTCGAGAATAATGGAGAGCTTTACGTAGAATTGTTCATATGTTCACGAAAGTGATAGGTAGCTAGATAGAGGCTTCCAGGCTGATTACGTACGGTCAGTTCACTGAATAGGGTAAGGAACCTCTTGATTTGAGGAATCCAATCCACTCAATGCGCCAAATGGCCCACAAAGTGCCCCTCTATTCGGCGCGTGTCGTAGTGCTTGTTGCGTAGCATAATAAATGGACAGATAACAATCTGCACATTAGAACCTAAGGAGAACAACCATGTCACGTGCCGGCAGACGTCAAAAACGACGCGCGCGTCTTGATTGGAAGATCGCTGTAGGTATTGCGCTTTTGCTAGGTCTTGTCCTCGGTGTGCCGTTTTACGAGACCTTGCGTCCGAAACCAGGCGAGGTGATGGCCTTTGAGGGTCAGCAGCATATCTTGTATCCAGAAACCGCGACTTACGAGACCAGCCCGCCCACCTCAGGACCGCACTATCCGCAGCTGGCGGCTTGGGGTGTCCACGACGAGCCTATCCCCAATGAGTTGCAGGTTCACAATCTAGAAGACGGTGGAGTCATGGTACAATATAATTGTCCCACCGGCTGTGAAACCCTGGTAGCGCAGCTGGAGATGGTGGTGGAGCGTTATGACGAACACGTAATTCTCGCGCCGTATCCAGATATGGAAGCCCGGATCGCGCTGACTGCCTGGCGCCGCCTGGAAACGTTGGAGACGTTTGACGAGCAGCGCATCGTCAATTTTATCGAAGCATACAAAGGAAGCGATAATCACTGACGAACAGCGTTCTTAGGAGGCAGCGTGACCGATTCGATCCGCGTGCTCTTGGCCGATGACCACGTCTTGGTACGCCAGGGGATCCGGCAGTTCATGGAAGAGGCAGAGGGTATCGAGGTCGTCGCCGAGGTCGATGACGGCGCTGAAGCTGTGCGGCTGGTCGAAGCGCACCGCCCGGACGTGGCGGTGTTGGATATTCGTATGCCCAAGGTCACCGGCGTCGAGGCCACACGGCGCATCAAACAGCATACCCCCGACGTGCGTGTACTGATTCTCACCGCCTACGATGACGATCCCTACGTCTTCGCGCTGCTGCAGGCCGGCGCTGACGGCTATGTACTCAAGACCGCGCCCGCCGACGATCTGATTCAGGCCGTGCGCGACGTCCACGCGGGCACAGCGGCGCTCAGTCCGAGCATCGCCACCAAGATGGTGCGGCAGATGAGTCAGCAGCGCCCGAGCGGCGCCGAGGATCAAGTCGAGCCGCTGACGGAACGAGAGATCGAGGTGCTGCGGCTGGCAGCTCACGGTATGACCAATCGGGAGATTGGACGAGAGCTAGACATCAGTCATCGTACCGTCCAGGGTCACCTGGCCCATGTCTATGGCAAACTGCAGGTCAACAGCCGCACGGAAGCCGTGACAGAAGCGCTTAAACGCGGCTGGATTATCATCGAATGAAGCGTCTCCTTGGGACGCTCGGTCGCTGGCTACGTTCGCTGCAGGCACAACTGCTCCTCTGGGCCATTCTGCCCATGACCCTGGTTCTGGTCGCTTTAGCGCTCACCGGTGTCTACAGTCACCAGCGGGCCATGCGTGACTTCGTCGCCGAACGCAACCGGGTCGTCGCGCGCTTGTTGGCCCGCAGCCTCGTGGACGCGGTCGATCACGGCTACGTGCTGCCCGATGGTAGCGATCTCCATACATGGATCGAACAAGAAGAGCTCTCTGTCCCCGGCGCAGTGACCATCCTGGACACCACAGGACAGGTGCTCGCCCATCGCCCTGCCCTCGGACGCACGGAGAGCGATGCACTGCCCTTTCCTGCAGGTGCGGCGACCGAGGCGCGCTCTTTTGTGGTGAGCGATACTTCAACGGGCGCTCTGCTGGTCACTTCTACCCCGGTACGTGAGTTGGGCTGGGTCGTAGTATTGCACGAGCCCGTGCAGGAGATCTTGGGACCGGTCCTGCGGTTTGCCAGTCTCGGCCCCGTCGTGGCGCTAATTGCTGTGGGGCTCTCGGTCTTGATCCTCACCTTTGGCTGGCGGACGATCATGCGGCCTTTGCAGCAGCTCTCGCAGGCCGCCGCCCACGTCTCGTGGGGCGAGCATCAGGCCATTGAGCAGGAAATTGGGGGCGTGACCGAGATCCGCGAGCTGCACGCGACGCTGCACCAGATGGTCGAGCGCATCGAGAGCTACGAGGCTGGAGTGCGCGACTACCTGGAGGCGGTCACGCAGGGCCAGGAAGCGGAGCGGGCCCGGCTGGCCCGTGAGATCCACGACGGGCCGGTGCAAGGATTAATCGCGCTAAGTCAGCGCGCGGAGTTGGTGCGCCGCCGCATCGTCGAGGGGGAGACAGCGACCGCCCACGCCCTCCTCGAGGAGCTACGAGAAGCTGAGATCTCCATCGTCGAGGAGCTGCGCCGTATCATTGGCGCGCTGCGGCCCATCTACCTGGAGGATCTGGGATTGCTGCCGGCTCTGGAGATGCTGATCCAGCAGACGGATGCCCGGACGGAGGCGACGGTTCGTTTGGATGTGAACGAGGCCCCGCGCCGTCTCCCGCCCCAGGTCGAGCTGGCAATCTACCGCGTCATCCAGGAGACGCTCCGCAATGCACAGCGCCACGCGCAGGCCCAGCACATCAGTGTCAGCCTCGACTGGGACCGTGAGGGCGTGACGCTGACGGTCGCCGACGACGGTATTGGCTTTGAGCTGGTCGAGCGCCTGGACACCTACACGCAGCAGGGGCACTTCGGCCTGGTCGGGCTGCAGGAACGTGTCCGGCAATTGGGCGGCACCTTGCAGATCGAGACCGCGCCGGGCAGTGGGACGACCGTCACGGTCCGCCTTCCCAGCCGTCAAGGCTAAAGCCTGCCCCCCACACCCCTATCCTGTGGGCGATTTGATGAGCGGCGTTCAAGGGTCGCGATCTGCTACTGACCGTCATTCACTCACCCTGTTTTCGATCTCGCGCTGCATCTCGTCGGTTATCTCGGTGGAGCGCGGGGGAAGCGGCTCCGTTCCCTGTTCTCCATTCTCTTCAATGTCCTGGATGAGCTGCTTCATCGCCTCTATCTCCAGAACCTGGGCCCCGATAATCTCATCCGCCAGCTCGCGAACGCGTGGATCGCTGATGCTCGCCTTCCGCGCGTTATTGATGGCGATCGAGTGATGGGGGATCATGGACTTCATGAAGTCGACGTCCCCGATGACCATCTGGCTCCGGTTTACGAAGAGCAAGAACCCGGCCAGCAGCAAGGCCACGACGAGAACTGCGATTTTGGTTCTCCTTCCTTTATACATAGGCCACATGAAAGGCCAGCATCACGACGGTCATCACGCATCCCATGACCAATGAGGCGATCAGACGGTTCATGCTGAATAGCGCGTGGTCAAACGTGTAGACGAGCTGATACATCAAGAAAATCATGATGACAGTCGAGGTTGCGATCATCGCCGCGAATCGTCCCCAGCTCATCCCCATTGTCTTCTCTTGTGGTTCCATTGGTACGCCTCCATATTTATTATTCAAACGTACGCCTCTGCGTCCCCAGATTCACGAGGCTTAGCACATTAACCGATATGTATGCAATTGTAACATGCACACGCTTCTCCCAGCGGTGGGATTGGTTGGAGTTTGGATGGCGTTGCGTTGAGCCGCACTGTGGCGACGTGTGACCCGCATCCACACCATTGTCCTGTTCAAAACGGAAGTCCGTCCACAGATGAGCGGCTCGGTCGCGTGTGTCTCTGCTGATCACACCACGCGAGATCTACCAGCAGCCCTCGACCTGGCTGACGCGAACACACCTTCGTCGAAAGAGCGCGCGTTTGCCCGAGAAATGAGCCAAGACACCGCCATTTCTCCGATTGCTATCCCCGCCAAATGGCGCTCCTTGATCTGCCTGATCAATAGTATGGTTAAGGTGAAGATTTGAGGGCTCTTCGGGATTTCGCCGGATGCAAAGGCAACGTCTGCCACGCGTTTACTGTACTACCCGGCAAAGTCCCAGAGACCCGATTGGAGGATATCACAAGCTCAATTTATCAGATTTAAGGAGGCAATAAGATGAAGGCCGGACTATGGTTTGGCATCGGAGTTGTAGTGACGATTCTCGCAGTTCTCGTGGTGTTGGCAGGCGGTTGGTTACTCTGGGGACGCAACGTCTGGCACATGCCCATGTTTGGCGGCCCCGGTATGATGGGCTCCAGAAACTTCAACGATGCATGTAGCAATGGATTCTCCGGAGGATGGCGAAGGGACCGGGGCATGGGAATGATGGGACGCTCTGGCGGGTGGCGGGGCGCTTGGCCCTGCACCACCGACGAGCGTTCGGCGGGAGTAGGCGGTGATCTGGACATCGAAGCTGCCAGGGACGCCGTGCGCGCTTATCTCGATGATATCGGATATAGGAATCTGGAGATCGCAGAGTTGATGGAATTTGAACACAACTTTTACGCCATCGTCGCGGAGCACGACACGGGCATGGGCGCCCTGGAGCTTCTCGTCGACAGAGAGACCGGCGCTGTGGGCCCTGAACCCGGCCCTAACATGATGTGGAACGCGAAGTACGGCCTGCACCGTAGCGGTAGGATGGGCAGGCGGACCGCTGATCTCGAGAATGACCTGAAGGAGGACGCGGTGCTGGAGATCGCCCAGCGCTGGCTGGACAGCAACCGGCCCGGCGTGACCAGAGACGAGCACGCGGATGCGTTCTATGGCTACTATACCCTCCACACATTGGAGGATGGCGAGATTGAGGGCATGCTGAGCGTGCATGGTGATACCGGTCAAGTCTGGTATCATACCTGGCACGGAGAGTTTCTCCAGATGAGCGACGCAGACGACCACCAGCACACCGACTGAAATCCGTAAGGAGTGGGCAGATGGAAAATGAGTCCAACAGCCTGAGGAACTTGATCACCAAACTGTCGAGTTGGCCGACGTGGGGCTTCTTGCTCTTCTATCTGAGCGCGCCCCTCGTCGCTCTCTTTCTGGAAGCAGCCGACACCTTCAACGTCATCGCGCTGGCGGTCATCGTGTTGCTTTTCGTAGGCTCTGTGAGCAAAATCCCTGCCGCGGAACTGCGCACCTTTCACCGCTTCACGGTCTGGGTCTTTTTCTTCGGCTTCTTGCTCAACGTGGCCTACGAATTATCACACTCTGTCTTCTACACACACTTCACTGAACCAGGGTACACCTATGGCGAGCTGGTGCGCATGCTCTTCAGGTCGGCCATTGCGGACGGTTTCATTGTCTGGATCAATCTATATGCGGTGACGCTTTTTCGCGATGGGGATTGGCGGTGGGATTGGCCCTGGTCGCGGCGCGAGGTCATGTTTGTATTGGCAGTTAGTGCTGCAATTCAGAGTCTGGCAGAGATCGTGGCGCTGCGGACCGGCGCCTGGGCGTATAACAGTGCTATGCCCCTCATCCCCCTCCTGCATGTTGGGCTGACGCCCGTGCTGCAGATGCCGCTGCTGAGCCTGCCGAGTTTCTGGTTGGCGCAACGGGTCACGCATGGTGATTAAGCCCAGGACCTCGCATTTGAGGAGAGTTCGGAATAACGCTTGACCTTTTCCAACGCAATGCCAACACACTTCTGATAAAGGCCAATCGCTGGGCGGTCGTTTCTGTGATATCGTAAGCGGTAAGCGATACATTGTTCTGATACGGTACTGGGGAGGAAGATACAGATGATGATTTTCATATTGTTACTGGGTGGTTTGTTTGTAGCCTTACTCATCGGCGGGATTATCCTATTGCTGCAGCAAAATGATGAGGGGGGACTATCTCTACCGGGAGGATCCTCTCCATCGGTCCGCGAGGTCCTGGATGAACGGTACGCTCGTGGGGAGATCACGGAAGAAGAGTACCGCCGGATGGTGGAGCAGCTCGAGAGAGCATAGCAATTTAGTCAATCAACCGGATAAGAAAGGAGACGGCTACAATGGCAAAACAGCAGAGGCAACAGGACCACGACGCCCAAGCAAACCAAAAGTCTCATGACGACCACGGCGTGGATCACTCCGGGCACGAGCAGATGTTCCGCCGCCGGTTCTGGGTTTCGCTGCTCCTCTCTATCCCGGTCCTGTTCTACAGTCCCACTCTCCAGGAGTGGCTCGGTTACACGGCGCCGGCTTTTCCGGGCAGCGATTGGATCACGCCCGTCTTTGCCCTCATCGTTTTTCTCTACGGCGGGATTCCCTTCCTGCAGATGGCGGCGCCGGAGGTGCGCAAGCGCAAACCCGGTATGATGACGCTCATCTCCCTGGCGATCACCGTGGCCCTGGTCTACAGCCTGGCGACGCTCTTCCTGCCGGGCCAGACGGGCTTCTTCTGGGAGCTGGTGACCCTGATCGACATCATGCTCCTGGGCCACTGGATTGAGATGCGCAGCGTGCGGCAGGCATCCGGTGCCTTGAACGAGTTGGCCCAACTGATGCCCGATACGGCCGAGCGCGTGCTGCCCGACGGCGATACCGAGGAGGTGCCGGTCACCGAACTGGAGACGGGCGATTTGCTGCTGGTGCGACCCGGCGCCAGCGTCCCGGCGGACGGCGAGATTGTCGAGGGGGAGTCCGAGCTCAACGAGGCAATGATCACCGGCGAATCGAAGCCGGTCCGCAAGGAGCCGAGCGACGAGGTCATCGGTGGGACCATCAACGGCGACGGCAGCCTGCGCGTCCGCGTGACCGCCACCGGCGATGACACTGCCCTAGCCGGCATTATGCGGCTGGTCGAGGAGGCGCAAGAGAGCAAGTCGGAGACGCAGATTCTGGCCGATCGCGCCGCCGGTTGGCTCTTCTACGTGGCCCTTGGCGTCGCCCTGGTGACCGCCATCGCCTGGATCGTGGCCGTGGGTTTTGACGTTGATGTCATCGCCCGCGTCGCCACCGTCCTGGTCATCGCCTGCCCGCACGCCCTGGGCCTGGCGGTGCCGTTGGTCGTGGCCATTACCACGTCGATGGCAGCCAGAAACGGCGTGCTGGTCCGGGACCGGCTGGCGTTGGAGGAGGCCCGCGAGATCGACACCGTCATCTTCGACAAGACGGGCACGCTGACCGAGGGGCGGTTCGGCGTTGTGGACATCGCCACGGCAGAAGGCGTGGCCGAGGAAGAAGCGTTGGCCTTGACCGCGGCCGTCGAGGGAGACTCGGAACACACCATTGCCCAGGGTATCCGCCGGGCGGCGGACGACCGGTCGCTCTCACCGCCGGAGGTCGCCGACTTCGAGGCCTTTAAGGGGCGCGGTGTGCGCGCCACTCATCAGGGGCGGGCGGTCTACGTGGGCGGTCCGCGCCTGCTGGAGTTGCTTGGACTTGACGTCCCCCCGGCGATGACCGACTTCCGCGAGGCGGCCCAGACCAAAGGGCAGAGCGTGGTCTATCTGATTCAAGATGAGCAGATCACCGCTGCCTTTGCGCTGGCCGACGTCATTCGCCCCGAGAGCCAGGAGGTCGTCGACCGCCTGCATGCGATGAACGTCGAGGTCGCCATGCTGACCGGCGACAGCGAGGCCGTAGCTCGGGCCGTGGCCGATGAGCTCGGTATCGACCAGGTATTCGCGGAGGTGTTGCCCGAACACAAGGATCAGAAGGTCCAGCAGTTGCAGGACGAAGGCAAGCGAGTCGCCATGGTCGGCGACGGCGTGAACGACGCGCCGGCGCTCACCCGGGCCGACGTGGGTATCGCCATTGGCAGCGGCACCGACGTGGCGGTGGAATCCGCGGGCATCATCCTGGTGAAAAGCAATCCCCTGGACGTGGTCGACGTCATTGAGTTGAGCGAGGCCAGTTACCGCAAGATGATCCAGAACCTCTGGTGGGCCGCGGGCTACAATATCATCGCGCTGCCTCTGGCTGCAGGTGTCCTGGCGCCGGTGGGTATCTTGCTCTCGCCCGCCGTGGGCGCGCTGTTGATGTCGTTGAGCACCGTCATCGTGGCGATCAACGCGCAGTTACTGCGACGCGAATCCTTAGGACGTGAAGTATGAGCTCCCTCGATGAGGCGGACCGCACCCGCCAGCGCTACAATCGCATCGCGCCCATTTACAACGCCATGGAATGGGTCGTCGAGCGCGTCACCTTCCGAGCGTGGCGCGCCAAGCTATGGTCCTATCTGGGGCATGATCAACGGGTTCTCGAAGTGGGGGTCGGAACCGGTAAGAACTTTCCCCATCATCCCGCTGACGTTAACGTGGTCGGCGTGGACTTGAGCGAGCGGATGCTCACCCAAGCGCAGCGGAAACGGCGGGATCTGGAGCAGAACGTGCCGCTGGCACAAGTGGACGCGCAGCGCATGGCCTTTGCCGACGACGTTTTCGACGCAGTGGTGGCGACCTTCGTCTTCTGCTCGGTCCCCGATCCGGTCCAGGGCTTGCGCGAAATCCGGCGGGTCGTCAAGCCCGGCGGGCAGGTCGTCCTGCTGGAACACGTCCGCGTCAATGCTCCCATCATTGGTCGCTTGATGGATCTGCTTGATCCCTTCGTGGTGCGCTTGATGGGCGCACACATCAAGCGACACACAGAGGAAAATGTGCGTCGCGCCGGTCTGGTTGTGGAGCAAGTCGAGGCGCTTGCTCCAGGGCAGCTTGTGAAACTTATTAACGCCCATGTGTAGCGGCTTCCTCTTCCGTGGCACCCCAGGTGTGGAACCCGGGCGGTAACAAAGGAAAGATCATCCCCAACGGCGCCACAACTGACAACAGACCACCAAAGAAACGTAAGATTCGTGTACGTCTGAACACAAGAACTCCTGTAAGCGTTCAGACGGGTATTTCCCCCAAAGATGCTATTTTCGCATCTTTTCCCCTCACAACCTCCAACGATGCCTCGCCTGTCGGGAGTATGCTACTGTCAGAATCTGCTTGACCCACGTCGCGACGCGCTCGAACTCACCCTCTTTCAGCGGGCCCCCGTGCCGTTGACAAGGAATTCCTCGGCGGAAAGCGCCATAACACAAGCGCCCGGCGCGAAGCCGGGTCGCAGGTGATCGGTGTACGACCCGGAAAGGTCGCCTAATTCGATCAGGGCGTCTGCTCTTTATGAGGATAACAGCCGCCCGTGTCGGGGCGGGCGGATTTGAACCGCCGACCTCACGGGACCCAAACCGTATACGATTATGCCCAAAAAGCAGTGTGCACGGATTGTCGTTTTTTGACACCGTGCACACGCTGGATGATGGATGCCGTATTAACTATAGTTGACTACAGATTCCAATTATCGACCGGGTCAGCCGTCTGGTGAACCCGTTGACAGTCCTGGGCCGCGATGCGCGCGTAATGCCGTACCATTTCTAAGGACGTATGTCCCAAAAGCGCCTGCAAGGTCAGCACGTCCCCTCCATTTCTCAGATACGTGATGGCGAAAGTGTGTCTGAATCTATGAGGCTTGCAGTCGTTGATACCCACCCGCTCTCCGAGTCGAGAGATCAACTGATAGAGTGCGTTAGGGGTGAGCCCAGTGGGGCCTCTCGAAGAGAGAAATAGCGAAGCATCATCCGGACGCTCTGTCGGTAATGTAGTGAGATAGTACCAGATAGCACGTTGTGTTCTGAGACCAAAGAAAACCGGACGTGATTTGGGATCGCGCCCCTTACTCTTGCCATAGACAATGAGACTACGTTGTTCCAAGTTCAGATGTTTCATCTGGATCCCGCATAGCTCGCTAGCTCGAATACCGGTAGACAACAATAACCGTATGATCGCCTGGTCACGCTTCGCGGTGGGACGTTTCGTCCGAATGTCCCTATTACGCCAAGTCGCAGTTTTGTTACACGCTCGAAGCATCTTTACGAGCTGCTCACGTGTAAACGGTATCATCTGAGGCAGCTGATAATCAGGCGGCTCGATGGTCTTGATTATATTGGACTCTGATAAACCAATCGAAACAGCCCAGGAATAAAAAGCGCTCAAATTCGTGTACACATTGTAGATCGTTTTGCCGCTCAAGAGCTCGTCTCGAGGCGCAGCTCCACCAACCTTTTGCCTTTGTAACCACGCAAAAAATCCCACCCAGTCCTCGCGATCCATATTTTCCAGAAGTGGATCTTCTTCATTCAAAAATCGTCGGACCTTTTTGAAGGTGTGTTTGTAATTGCGAATTGTGTAGTGGCTCTTGCCGGTGGCTTCTTTGTCGAGCAAGAAACCGGTGAATGCTGTTATAGGCCAGATTCTTTGGTCAAAATAGAGCATGTTTCAGCCAAATTGAAT
>CAZCPK010000114.1:0-10304 GCA_964500755.1 uncultured Anaerolineales bacterium | reverse complement strand
GGGCGTTGTGAGGCAGCGAGGCCGTTTTCGTTCGTCGACTCGCTTCGAAATCCCTAAAATCGGGCCTTCAGCTCTAGCAACGTCCATAAGGTAGCTAATGTTCCGCAGACAGCCTTTGAATACCGCGGGATGGCTGGTTCAGGAGTCCGCGCTGCTCCATGCAGTGTGTGTAGAAGAGCCCCAAAATCTCAAAATGGCTATTGACAAACGCATCTGAACGTGCTACCATCATAAAGGGCCATACAAAACCACCCAAGTTGAGGGGAAAGCAATGGCATTTTTCACCCAGGTTACGCAGAATGTCAATAATCAATCTGGAATTCCCGTCTGGGAAGATTCCGGATGATGCTGGGTGAGATAACATAACCGCCGCTCGATAATCAGCCCCCGGGAGATTCCCGGGGGCTTTTGCTTTAGCTGGGGAGGCCCCGTCGAACGGCAGAACAGAAAGGAGGTGGGTACAACGATCGGATAATTTCAGCGCGGCTGCTGCTCACGTCACTCGTTCACCTCTCAATCCCGTCCCCTTCATCAGAAGACAATTTGACACAATTTAAACCTTTTTTATACTTAGCCAAGGAAGAGGAGGCATTCTCATGTCTGCTGATCTACTTAGCCGCATCCAGGATGATCAAGTCTATTTTGTCAGCCTGCAATTCATTGATATTCTGGGCAACATCAAGAGCGTTACGCTGCCGGCCGATCAGGTGGAACGCGCCCTGAGCGACGGCATCTGGTTCGACGGCTCCTCAATCGAGGGGTTCGCCCGTATCTACGAGAGCGATCTGGTGCTCGTGCCCGATCCCGTCACCTATCGCGTGCTTCCCTGGAGCGCGCCCGAGCGCCGCCGGGCCCGGCTCTTCTGTGACGTCTACGGACCCGACGGAGAACCCTCTCCGCGCGATCCTCGCACGGCCCTCAAGCGCATAATGGCAAAGGCGGCCGATAGGGGCTACATCTACAACACCGGGCCGGAGCTGGAGTTCTTTATCTTCGAGCGCAGCAACAATGCCTCGATCCACCCGGTGCCCCACGACGTCGTCGGCTACTTCGACTTCTCTCCCCGGGACCGCGCCCAGCAGGTGCGCAGTGAGATCGTCCTGGCCCTCCAGGCCCTGCGCATCGAAGTAGAGATGAGTCACCACGAGGTCGCGACCGGTCAGCACGAGATCGATTTTCGTTACGCCAACGCCGTCCACAGCGCCGACAACGCCATCACCGTCAAATATACCGTGCGCGCGCTGGCCGCGGCTCACGATCTCTATGCCAGCTTTATGCCCAAGCCCATCTTCGGCATCAACGGCTCGGGGATGCACGTACACCAGAGTTTCTCCGACGCGGAGGGAAACAACCTCTTCTACGACCCGGACTCCGAGTATCACCTGTCGTCGATCGCGGAATCTTTCGTAGCGGGCCAGCTGGAGCACGCCCGGGCCCTGGCCGCCATCGTCGCACCGACGGTCAATAGCTACAAGCGCCTCACGCCGGGCTACGAGGCGCCGGTCTACGTCAGCTGGGCGCACCGCAATCGCTCGGCGCTCATCCGCGTCCCCTCGGCGCGACCCGGGCAGGGATCGGCCATGCGGGCCGAACTGCGCTGCCCGGATCCCAGCGCCAACCCCTACCTGGCTTTCGCCGCCATGCTGGCGGCCGGTCTGGACGGGATCGAACGGGGTTTGGAGGCGCCGGAGATGGTCAACGAGGACATCTACCACCTTGGGGCAGCGGATCGGGAACGGCACGGCATCGATACCCTTCCCAGCACCCTGGGCGAAGCCTTGGACGCCCTGGAGGCGGACGAGGTCGTGAAGGACGCGCTGGGCGACGAGATCCTGGAGGCGTTCCTGCGGGCCAAACGCGCTGAGTGGGAGGAGTACCGCATCCAGGTCACGCCATGGGAGCTCGAACATTACCTGGAGACAGCGTAGTCCAACGCGCAGTCTCAAGCAAGGCGTGAGCTACCGAGGGCTTGCTTCCGGTGCGGAACGCCGGGGATTCAGGGGGGATGCGTAAGCAGACGTCCCCCCTGAGTTACACATTTCTTTCAACGGCTACCTTGTTGTAAAATAGAAGGAGTTTCCAGGTACCACACCGACGCGGACGGAACCATAGGTCAACTGATTACGCAAGTTTAAAACACTTTTCCTAATCCAACCCCAACACGTTATGATGTGGTGGTATCCGGTACAGCGCACCTGCGATTATTGGAGCATACTGGAACATAATCACACAAGGGGGGGCACGAATAGGCTACTTTCAAGCATTCAAAAGTGCGTCACCTCTATCTGAACCCTAATGCCGTACTTCCAGAATCTGTTCGCGATTTGACTACCCGCCCACCAGACCAAGAGACCAACAGACCAAGAGACCAAAAGACCACCTGACTGTTTCCAAGAGGAGATGACGTGAGCAAGAACCCGGACACCACCGTTATCCAATACACAGCCGGTGGCGGCGTCGTCCTAGACGAGGACGGCACGCACGTCCTGCTGCTTATCCGCCCCGCGCGCGACGAGGTGCGCCTGCCTAAAGGACACGTGGAACCCGACGAACAACCTCGTGAAGCGGCGCTGCGTGAGGTGCGAGAGGAGACGGGGTACGCCGACCTCGTCATCCGCGCGGCGCTGGGACAACAGCAGGCCGTCTTTCACCTAGAAGGACGCCGGATTCAACGCCGCGAAATCTACTATCTGATGCAGCTGAAATCGCGTCACCAGGTGGTCCGTCCCCCCGCCGACGCTCAGTTTTTCCCGATCTGGGTCGCCTGGGACGAGAGCCTGCAGCATCTGACGTTTGAAATCGAGAAAGAATGGATCCGTCGAGCCCACCGTACGTGGAAGGAGTTATCGTGAGTGAACAAGTTTCCAAGGCGCTGCGCAAGAAAATTCTAGAGGTCCACGAACGACTTGCAGAAGCCTATGGCGAGCCCGAATGGGAGCCGCATCATCGCCCTGTCGCGGAGCTGGTCAACACCATCCTCAGCCAGAACACCAACGACAACAATCGGGACGTCGCCTACGCGCAGTTGCGCGAGCGCTTTCCTACCTGGGAAGCGGTCATGGAGGCCCCTGAAGAGGAGCTCCTTGAAGCCATCCGACCGGCCGGCCTGGGACCCAGCAAAGCGCCCCGTATCCAGGCGGCCTTGAGACGGATTCAGGAGGAACGGGGCGAGTTACGGATGGATTTTCTTCGGGAGATGTCCCTGGATGAGGCGCGGGAGTGGCTGCTTGCTGTCAAAGGCGTCGGCCCCAAGACGGCGGCCATCGTGTTGCTCTTCGCCCTGGGACGTCCTGCCTTTCCCGTCGACACCCACGTGCACCGGGTCTCACGCCGCGTTGGCTTGATTCCGCCAAAGACATCCCGGACCAAAGCGCACACGTTACTGGAGGCCCGGGTCCCTGAGGAACTATATTATCCGTTTCATATTGAACTCATCCGGCATGGTCGAGAACTCTGCGTCGCCCGAGCTCCCCAGTGTGGAGCATGCATACTCAACGATATCTGCCGCTATTATCAAGAGGAGAGGAAGAACAATGGCGCAACAGAAACGTAGGTGCTTTCCGCTTTTGATCTATCGCGCTTTAGCCCGTCACTGGCGCACGCCAGCGCTCTGGCTTATACCGGCCGGCGTAGCCCTCTGGTGGGCCGCCGGCGCAAATGAACGGCTGGTCACCCAATTTCGCTGGGCCGCGCTGGGGATCTCCGTCGTCGGCCTGCTTATCCTGATCTACACCGGACGGGCGCGACGGGCCAGTATCTGTTGCGCGCAAAACCACTTCACGCTGCGCGGACCCCTCTATCCGGCGGTCTTCTCGTACCGGCGCATCAAGGAAATCCGTCCCGTTGAGTTCGCAAAGATCTACCCACCGCAGGAAGAGAAACAGGTGCGCTGGCGACTCTACCGCGAAATCTGGGGCAAGACGGCGGTCGTGATAGATCTTCGGGGATATCCGCTACCCCGTTGGTGGCTCAGCCTTTGGTTTAGCTCCTATCTTTTTCATCCCCAGGAGACGGCCCTCGTCCTACCCGTTGACGAGTGGATGGGGCTCGTCCGCATTCTCGAGAAGCAACGCAATATCGCTACGAAAGGATAACGTGTGCCCGCTGGGCGTAACACGCTCGTAACCAAAATGGATTGTTAGAAACTAGAAAGGTGCAAAATGACAGGGGCGCGCACTTTTTATCCACTTTTCCACACAGTTATCCACAGCCAAAAACCCACAGGTAGTGGTTAGGGGAGACCCCGACCCATAATTAGAGGGGGTATTTATCTTGTTATTCACAACTCGATGTGCAACCTTAAAATTGACCCGATTTTAAGGAAAAACCGCCGCCAGGCATTGAATCTCTGCGCCTTTTTTGGTAGAATATAGCCACGATTGGGAGGGGCACCTCCACGTGATTGAACCCAAGCGTAAAACCACGGGCCAATCACCGACCAATTTATGGAATCTCAGTACACTTTCAGCATGCCTATCTAGTATCGCGGGGGATCTTTGTGCCTCGCACGCAGCAAAAGGACTTATAATGGAAAGTTTTGATTCGCAAAAATTGTGGCAAGCGGCCCTGGGAGAGTTGGAGTTACAGATGACCCGCGCCACCTTCGACACCTGGTTGCGTGACGCCGAATGCTTGGGCATGGAGAACAGTAACGTTTTGGTCATCGGCGTCCGCAATGGATATGCGGTTGAGTGGCTGGAAAATCGGCTCTATCCGGTGATTAAACGCACGTTGTATCACATCGCCGACGAGGAATTAGAGATGCGGTTTGTGGTTTGGGAGGGCAACCAACAGACCCCACCGCCCCCTCCATTGTTGCAAACTGAGATGGAGGAAGAACTTCACCCTCCGGTTCCCGACCCCGGGTTAAACCACGAATATTCATTTGAGAACTTCGTCGTAGGACCGGGCAACCGTCTGGCGCAGGCGGCCTCCCAAGCGGTCGCCGAGGCGCCGGCCCGGGCGTACAACCCCCTCTTCCTTTACGGTGGCGTAGGATTAGGTAAGACCCACCTGCTTCACGCCATTGGTCAGGCCGCATATCAGACAAAACTACGCGTTCTCTACGTCTCATCGGAGCAGTTCACCAACGACCTGGTGGAGGCGATCCGCACGCACACGACGGATGCCTTTCGAGAGAAGTATCGCAACGCCGAGGTGCTTCTGGTCGACGACATCCAATTTATCGCGGGCAAGGAGAGCACCCAGGAGGAGTTCTTCCACACCTTCAACGCGCTACGGGACACCGGACGACAAATTGTCTTGAGCAGCGATCGTCCCCCGAAGGCTATGGTCACCCTGGAGGAACGGCTGCGCTCCCGCTTCGAATGGGGCCTGATCGTCGACATTCAGCCACCTAACTTCGAGACCCGATTGGCCATCCTGCAGAAAAAGTCCAAGCAGATGCGCACCGAGATTCCCAACGAGGTGTTGGAATTCATCGCCAACAACATCGAGCGCAACATCCGGGAGCTGGAGGGCGCGCTCAATCAGCTGCTGGCGATGACTCAACTGACGGGGCTGCCCCTCAATCTCGAGACGACCAAGAACGCGCTCGCCGACCTGCTGCCCAATCCGCCGGAGCTCTCCTCCGAGGAGATTCTCAAGGCCGTCTCCATCTACTACAATTTGACCCTGGAGGATCTCAGGGGAGCACGCCGCACGCGCCGCATCGCCCTCCCCCGTCAGATTGCCATGTATCTGATCCGGGAGGAGACGGAGTCTTCCTACCCACAGATCGGCGCCCAGCTGGGCGGACGCGATCACACGACCATCCTCTACGGCTACGAGCGGATCCGCGAGAAGATGGAGCAGGACGCGCAGCTCCGGCGCGAGATCATGACGCTGAAATCGCAGCTCTACGGACAGAACTAGCCTAAGTTCTGTCCCATCCGGTCTTCAGGGGACGCCTCCCGTAATACGGGAGGCGTCTTTGCTTGCAGCACGGCAATTGCAGGGACATACGGTATAATCACGTGGGTGACGGGCACAAGCACCTCCATAACAACAGCTATGCTACGTAGAAAGGAATAACGAATATGCAATGGCTTGATATCGCGTTGGCAGTATCCCCCCTCCTTCTTCTTTTGATCCTGATGTTAGGCTTGCGGTGGAAGAGCGCACACGCGGGCGCGGCCAGCTGGGTTCTCGCCCTGAGCGTCGCCGCACTGCACTTCGGCGCGGGGTCCGGGGTGCTCTTCTGGGCCCAGATTCGCGGGATCTTCCTGGCTTTTTACGTGCTCTACATCATCTGGGGCGCGCTCTTCTTCTATCGGACCACCGAAGCAACCGGGACGATCGCCGCCATGGGGGAGCTCGTGCAACGCATATCCCCAAACCGGGCCCTGCAAGTCCTCCTGCTGGCGGGCGGGCTGGCCTCGTTCCTGCAAGGAGTAGGGGGATTTGGCGTACCGGTCGCCGTCGTGGCGCCGCTGTTGGCCGGCATGGGCTTCCCGCTGGTCGAGGCGGTCGTATTGCCCTCCCTGGGCCACGCCTGGGCCGTCTCTTTCGGCTCCCTCGGCTCCTCCTTTATCGCCCTCGTGGTCTCCACGGACATTGCCGGCGCTGCCCTCGCGCCCTGGACCGCCTTCCTGCTAGGCCTATCCTGCTACCTGATGAGCGGGGGCATGTTATGGGTAGCGGGCGGCAAAGCCGCGCTGCGCCAGGCCTGGCTCCCCATGCTCCTCATGGCGACGGCCATGGCAGGTATCCAATACCTGGCAGCCGCCGCCGGTCTGTGGACCATCGCTGCCATGTTGGGTGCGCTCGGGGGATTGCTCGTCGGCGGAGGCTGGGCGCTCCTCAATAAATCCACGGATCAAGATAGAGAGCCTCTTAAACCAATGTTGCGTATTGCCTTACCTCCCTACACCCTCCTCCTGCTGCTTATCTTCGCCACCAACTTCATCCCTCAACTACAGGACCTCCTCGACGTCGTACAACTCCAGCTGGCGGTCCCCGAAATCAGCACCGCGCGGGGATGGACAATTCCCGCCGGCCCGACGCGGGGTATTTCACTCTTCGGGCACACGGGAGCGTTGCTTATCTACGCCTCCGCCTTGATCTTTGGATTGGCGAGAGTGCGGGGCAAGCTGCAGGCGGGCGCCGGTCAGGAGATCCTCCGCAAGGTTATCCCCAGCGGCCTCTCCTCCACGTTGGGCATCCTAACCATGGTCTCCCTGGCGACAACGATGGATCACGCCGGGATGATCACGTTGCTGGCCGAGAGCATGGCCGACGCCGCCGGGGATTTCTTCCCCCTGATTTCGCCCTTTATCGGGGCACTGGGCGCCTTCGTCACGGGCAGCAACACCAATTCCAACGTCCTCTTTGGTGCGCTCCAGCGGGACGTCGCGCTGACCCTCCACGTGAGCGCCCCCCTGATTCTGGCAGCGCAGGACGTGGGTGGAGCGCTGGGCTCGACGTTCGCGCCCGCCAAGATCCTGGTGGGGTGCAGCACCGTCGGCCTGGAGCGCGGCGAGGGGCGGGTCATCCGCCACCTGCTCCGCTACGATATACCCGCGCTCGCCCTTATCGCCGTGGTCACCTTCGCCCTGACGCTTTTGCGCTAGCGCATATCAAAAGGAGACGTCAGGATTGACGTATCCTCTGATAGTCACTTGGTCAATTGGTCGGTTAGTCGGTTAGTCACTTGGTCACTTGGTCGCTTGATCGGTTGGGAACTCTCTCCCTATGAAATAGAGTCTGCTTGTAGTGAGACGCTGGCCCAAAGGCTCAGTGGCCGTGGGCCAGCGCGACGCCGTCAACACCACCGCGCTGAAGCGCGTGACTACGAGCCATTTTCGTTATCGTCGGGGTAGCTTACCACATGGAAACTCCTTGAGAATCTCAATGCGATAGGATCAGCGCGCGAGCGCCCGCGCAATCTCCGCCGCGACGCGGGCGTTGTTGAGCAGGAGGGCCTCATTGGCCCGCTGGGTACGCGCTCCGCTCAACGTCACCAGCCGCTCCAGCAGATAGGGCGTCACCGCGCGGCCCGTCAGCTCGCGTTTCTCTACTTCGGAGAGGGCCTGCGCAATAAGCGGTTCGATCTCGTGCGCCGGCACCTCGGCTGCCCTGGGGACCGGCGCCGCGACCAGGAGGCCCTGGGAGAGCCGCAATCCCCGCTGAGATGCATACACCGCCGCAACGTCCTGCGCGTCCTCCGCCGCGTGATCCACGGATAGACCGGAGCTGCGGCTGTAAAAGGCCGCGAACTCCTCCGTGCGCCAGCCCAGCACGGGCACCCCCCAAGTCTCCAAAAACTCCAACGTGCGCGGGAGGTCGAGAATAGCCTTTGCGCCGGCACAGACGACCACCAGCGGCGTAGAAGCCAGCGTGGGCAAATCGGCTGACACGTCCTCGGGATGTCCCCGGTGGACCCCGCCGATGCCGCCGGTGGCAAAGACGCGGATCCCCGCGCGGTGCGCGAGCACCGCGGTCGCCGCCACGGTGGTCCCCCCGTACCCACCCCGCATACCGACCAGGGGCAGGTCGCGCACGCTCACCTTGTGGGCGCCTTCGAGGGCGGCCAACGTGCGGAGCTGGGTGTCGCCCAGACCCACGGTCGGAACACCGCGCCAGACGCCGATGACGGCAGGGGCAGCGCCGTGATCGCGCAGGGTCGTCGCCATGCGGCGCGTGATCTCCAGGTTATCGGGATAGACAAAACCGTGCGTGATCAGCGCGGATTCCAGCGCCACGACAGGTCGCCGCTCGGCGACGGCGGCCTGAATCTCCGGGCTTATGCGCATCCTGGGTCTCATGTTATCCTCACTCCGAAAGAAGCCGGGCTGCCAGAGCGGCATACACGCCGGCCGCCGTATAGACCTGTTCCAGCTCCACATACTCATCGTAACAGTGCACCAACCCGGGGTCACCGGGACCGAAGCCCACCGTGGGCACCTGCGCCTCACCCGCCGTATACGACCCTTCGGTCGCGAAGAGCCACCGGCCCGGCGCCGCCTGAAATCCAACGTCAGACGCAGCCCGCACCGCCGCCTTGATCAGAGGATGCTCCCCCTCCAACGCCCACGGGGAAAAGGAGCGTCGCACGGTATACGTCCGGCCTGTGTGCGTCTCGACCGTCTCCTCAATCACCTTGACGTCGGTGTCGACACCTTCCCGGGCCAGGATCCGCCGCACTTCGGCCAAGGCCAGCGCCTCGGTCTCTCCCAGCGTCAGCCGACGATCGATGATGATCTCACAGCGTTCGGGCACGGCGTTGCGACTGACCGCGCGGGAGCGGATCTCGGTCACGGCCAGAGAGCCCGCTCCCAGGAAAGGGTCTTCGGCGAGCTGCTCGGCCAGAATCTCCAGCCCGAAAATAATCCGGGCCATGGTGTAAATGGCGTTATCTCCCAGATAAGGCGTGGCGGCGTGAGCGGAGCGGCCTGTTACCGCCAGACTCATCTCCAGGTGTCCCTGCTGCGCCCGGACGACGTGCAGATTGGACGGTTCGGCGATGACCACCCAATCGGCGTGCAGCCCATCCTCCTCGAAGAGGATCCGGGTGCCGGTACCCTCGGAAGGTTCCTCCAGACCGACGGCAGCGACCAGGACGCGACCCGCTAACGGGATCTCTGCGTTCAAAAGATGCGCCATGCCGTAGATGGTCGCGGCCAGTCCACCCTTCATATCACATGCACCCAGACCGTACAGCCGTCCCTGCCGGATCTCCCCGCTCAGCGGGTCGAGGGTCCAGGCAGCCGGGTCGGCGACCTCGACGGTGTCCATGTGACTGTCCAGGAGCAACGTGGGGCCGGTATCCGCGCCCAGCTCTCCGATAACGTTCCCGGCGGCGTCCATCCATACGTTCTTGAAGCCCAACTGCTCCATCTCCGCCATCAGTAGCGCCGCGACTTCCCCCTCGTCCCCGGGCAAGCTCGACGTCTGAACCAATTTCCGCACAAACGCCCGTAACGCCTCACGCTCATGGCCTGTCAGTTGCCAACGATTCATCCTCCACTCACTTTCTCACTGAGTTATGATAGTTTGTGATTTGACTTCAGTACGCGCCGTCGCCGCTGATGACCTGGGGGAAGGTCCGTAGCAAAATGGTCAGGTCCAGCCAGGGCGACCAGTTCTCAATGTAGTAGATATCCAACAGCACCATCTCGTCAAAGGTCAGCTCGCTGCGACCGCTGACCTGCCAGAGCCCGGTTAAACCGGGAGAGACGGCCAGGCGTTTCATGTGCCACGGCTGATACTGCGCCACCTCGGCAGGAATGGGCGGACGCGGGCCAACAAGGCTCATCTCTCCCCGCAGAATGGTAAGGAACTGCGGCAGCTCGTCGAGGCTGGTC
>CAZCPK010000113.1:0-10305 GCA_964500755.1 uncultured Anaerolineales bacterium | reverse complement strand
GTGCCGCGTCAAAGCCTACCGGCAACGCAAACGGCAAGCGGCTGCGACCTCCCCTCCGCGAGCCAAACGCAACAAAGTTCAGGTCACCTACTGTCCGCAGAATCTCTTCACCCACAGCACTTTCTCCTGGACGGACTTCAGGGCCTCGTTGGGCGTCTGGCCCGACGGCATGCGCATCCGGTACCAGGGCATTCCTTACGAGGTCCAGGGCGCGCAGTTGCACCGCCTGGAGGAACAGTCCAGTTGATCCCCCGTTACAAAATCCGTATAATGAATCTCAGGCACCCATAGGACCACAGCGGCGAATCCCGATACGCACGGGATTCGCCGCTGCGTCTGTGAGGCGGAACAGCAGTCAACCAGGCACCACCACAGCTCAAGGAGGGCGTTATCTGTGACCAGCGCGACTTTGCCACCCACCGTTTCGCTATCCACTCAAGTACTCCGCAACGGCCCCATCACCTGGCTTTACGGCCACATCGTGCATCGGGCTACCTCGACGGCCCAGCGCTTTGTCGTCCGGACGGCCACGGGCACCTTCACCGCCATCATTCCCCACGCCGTACGCCGCCAGCGCACCTTGCGCAAAGGTCAGACGGTGCTCCTCCAGGGCACGCTGCGCAAGCGCCAGACTGCGCAAGGCGCCTTCCACGAAATACTGGTCAACCGGATCGTCGCCCCCGGGACAACGGATGGAAATTGATCTCGAGCTCTCCGCCGCCAAAACCCCCTTGCTTATCGGGCTGGCATGCCTGCTCTTGGGCGTGAATGGCTGGGTGGGCTGGCGTGTCACCCCGGTCAGCGACGGCGAGCGGCTGCTGCTGACGCCCCGCCTCTGGCAGCGCTACCAATTCCTGCAGGTTACCGGAGCCCACCTCGAGACGCTGGTCGCCCTGGATCAGGAGCTGCTCGCGAGCGACCTGACCACGACGGCGCAGTTGATGGAGCGCGCGCAGTACCTGGCGGATAGGATCGCGGTCCTGCCGAGCCCCGCCGAGTGTATCCCCGTACGCGAGCTCCTGACGGACGCGGCCTGGTTATACCATGACGCCGCCCATGCCGTGGTGCAAGCCCACCTGGATCCGACGTATGACCCAGGCCCCGTACTCAATCAGGCCCGCGCCGCTTTGGCCCAGGCGCAACAACAGTGGGCGGCCCTGCAGCCATGACCGTCGCGGCCACCGTCGCGCAAGCCGTCCTGGAGGACCTCCTCGCCGCCGAGCGGCAGGCGCGGGGGATTGCCGAACGCCACGCGCGCCGCTATCGGGACGTGTTGTTGGAACTCGCCGAGGCCATGGCGCCCGACGTCATCGAAGCGGCTCTCCAACGGGGCGAGGAACCGGGGACCTGGCCCCCGGACCAGTGGCACGCCGCCAAGTCGGCGCTCCTGCAGAGCGCCATGCAGCACTTTGGCGTCCAGGCCAACGACCGCCTGCGCAGCATCGAGGGCACGTTACAACAGCTGCAACAGCGCAACCGGGCGCTGGCGCAAGCCAATGACCGCCTGCGCGCTAGCTGTCGCCAGGCGCTGCAGAAAAACGCCCAGCTGCAGGAGCAACTCAAGGCGCAACGAGATAAGCGCGCCGCCTCTCCGGCTGCGAATGACCAGGATCCCCTAACCGCCCGGGTCACCACCGCCTCCCCCTACCCCCCCAAGCCTGCCGTACCCGCCGCGGCGCCGCCGGGCCTGCAAGCGCGCACCTACCAGCGGGATAGCTTTCTGCTCTATTTGATAGGCAAAACTGGGCGCGCCCGCCGTCCGTGGCTCCTGGACGGCGTCGCCCATTACCTCCCCGGTGTAAAAAACGGGCGCGCCGGGTCCATGAGTCGGTTGTTGGGCCGCCTGGTCAAGAGCGGGCTGGTGCAGCAGCGTACGCCGTCGAAGACCAAGGCCCAGATCCTCCGCCTGACTCAAGAGGGGGCAGCGCTCTACCGGCGCCTGTATGGCGCGGACCCCGTCGAGTCGGAAGCCACCCGGCTACTGCAGGGCCATCAGCCCGACGGCCTGGAGCACGCCGGGATGTGTCTGGCCGCCGCCCAATACCTGGAAGAGTGTGGCTATCACGTAAAGACCGCGCCCCCCGCGGTCGACCTCCCCACCGGCGGACGGCTGGAGGCCGACTTGCTGATGACGCATACGGAGACCGGCGCACACTTCTACGTGGAAGTAGAACGCGGCTGGGGACCGGCGGAAAAACGCACGGCAAAATGGCGCAATCACCTGGACTTTCAGGGCGTGCTCTACATCGTCACGCTCACCCAAGAAACTGCGCAGGAGCTGGCTGCGGAGGTCATCGCACAGGGGCAGCCGGGGCGTGTCCACGTCACCACGATCGAAGCCCTGTCCACTGCCGCCCGCGATCCCGACGCGCTCTGGCTCATTAAACGCGAGATTCGGCCCTAGGAGCGGACTATATGGATTGGGAACAGCTACTACAAACCTTAGGAGCGTACGTGCACACCGCCGCCCTCTACGAGGCCAACGGGGCCTTTGTCGTCCTCTATTGGATCGTACGCCATGGGGTACAGCTCTTCTCCCTGCTGAGCCTGGGAGGCATGGGCCTCCTGGATCTCACCGAACACGCGCGGCTCAATCCCTCGCTGCAACCGCGCCGCCCGGGGTTCACCGGCCCGTTACAGTACACCCTGTTGACCACGGCGCTCTGGCTGGTCACGGCCTTCGTAATTCCGGCCCCGGTGCCGGTCCTGGGATTGATTATGCTGCTGGCCACGCTGGCGGTCGCTTTCTGCGAGCGTCCCCACCGCTACCAGCACCTGCGGCGGGGCAAAGGCGCACTGGTGCTCTATGCCGCGGCCGCCCTGGGCCTGCGCGGCTATCTGGCAATCTCCGCCGACGTCTACGGCTGGGCCGCCACCTTCGGCAGCGTGGAGGTGGCGACGGAGACGTTGCAACAAGGTCGAGGCCTGGTCCAGACCATCGCCATGCTGGCGCTGCTCTACGGTATCCCCGTCGGCTATCTGGCGCTGGTCGTTCAGGAGTGGATCAGCCGCCCGCACAGCCTGCTCACGCCCCATCAGACGGTGCAGGAGCTCGTGCGCGACCTGCACACCCGCGGCGGGCTCAGTGAGTAGCGGGCCCCCTGCCCCTGTTTTTTCCACGCGCCACGGTGCATTTCCGCGCGCCACCGGGCGCTTTCCAAGCTCCAGTACCTGTCCAAAGAGTACAGTTTCGTATCGGTTGCGCCTATATCCCTGCGCCATCTGGAGCGGGCCCCTGCGCCACTTGTATCAACTGGGTCACTTGGGGGACTCCTTGGACACATTTTCCGCGCGCCATGCGGGGGTAAGCTCCGGAGCATGGGGGAGGGGTATAGTGAGGCTAACTATCCACGTTCCACTTCGGTTAGCCCCCCTGTATCGCAGCCCCAGCGCCGTCTGGCATCCCCTGTTACTGAGAATCTCCCATATTGATTCCAACACCAACGAGAAACCGAAATTTGATCAACGGATTGAGCGGATTTAACAGATTCTCTCTACTTCAGTGTATCTTTTTGCCTCCGGTGAGCCAATGACCAACCGACCAAATGACCACCTGACTAACCGACCAAATGACCACCTGACTACTTTCGAGGGAGCACGTCATGCATAGAATATCACGCCACGCTCGGCTGAGTGATCTGGAGATCCTGAACGAGCAGACGGTGATTCGCGCCGACCGCCTGCGGCACATCACCTACGAGGTCGCCCTGCAGGCGCCGGTGCCCGACCGGCGTGCCTGGCGCGGGGTGCGGCACGAACCGATACATGGATACAAGACGGTGATTCTGCGGGAGTTGCTCACCCTGCCCCGCCCGCCCCGCGACGAGACCGCCGAATTGGATATCCTGGGGCATACGCGCACGGCGCTGCGCGGCCTCTACGACGCGCAGATTGACCTCGCCTATCTGGCGGCCGGCATGTTCAGCGGCCAGGACTATCCCCGCACGGGCCTGGTGCAGACCTACGGGGTGGTGGCGTGGGCCAACGAGCGGGCGGCGTCTATCCGGAGAGCACAATTGGCCGACGCGGCACTGGTCGGCACGCTGGCCAACTTCATCGGGATCCACACCCAACTGTTGGGCGCCGAGCGCACGCGGTTCATCACCGCCGCCCTCAGCAAGTTCCCGTACATCGTGGCCCTGCTGGGTCAACCGGATCCCCGCGAGACGCCGCTGGCGACCGCCCGGGCGACCCACACGGTGGAGACGGAGAAACCGGCGGAGCAGAACGAGTTACTCTTCCGCGGGCTGGCGCGGTTGCAGGAGGACTTCGTCTTCTTCGTGCTGGGCCGCCGGATCCCCCGGCGGGAGGCAGCGCGCTTCCTGGACGCGGCGCTGCAGGAGGCGAGCATTCAGGCCAGCCAGCTGCAGGGCACGCGCAACGTCAGTTTTAACTTCTCGATTCCCTACATCCTGAACCGGGCGCAGAGTCTCTCCGCCACGCGAGGCCGCACACAGGGCCGGACGCGCGGTACCAGTGAGGGCCTCTCCGAGGAACGGGGGTACGCGCGGACCGAGGGCCAGAGTCACACGAAGTCCCACTCTCGTACCCAGGGCCGCGCCGAGACCTGGGGGGAGGCACACACGCAGGGCGTGGCGCATTCCTCCTCGCGTTCGGTGAGCGAGGGCGTCACGGAGACGGAGAGCCAGGCGCAGACGCAAGGCACGGCGCAGACCCAGGGAGAAGCCCACACCCGCGGCGCGTCGGAGTCCCACAGTCACACGGAATCCTCCGGCAGCGGGCGCTCCTGGAGTTCCGGGACCAGCCACTCCGTCACCACCGGGCGCGCGGCGACGCACTCCCAGGCCGCGACCGCGTCCGAGTCGCAGTCAGTGGGCCTCTCCACCACCCGCGGGCGGAGCCAGGGCGCCCAGCAGTCCTCCCAGGCCGCCATCGCCGACGGCACGCAGCAGACCAGCGGCCAGACGGTCACCGAGAGCGCAGCGGGCGGTGTCTCCGCCGGCGTGCACGCCAACTACGGCGCCAGCACCAGCGAGAACGTCAACCAGGGCGTCAGCCACACGGTAACCGAGGGCCACACCGAAGGTACCAGCATCGGCCACTCCCGCGCCACCACCCTTTCGGGCAGCAACTCCCAGGGGCAGGCCCACACGCAGGGCCAGGCGCAGACCGTCTCCCGGGCGGTCAACACCACCACGGTGCACTCCTCCGGCGGCTCGGCGTTCCACAGCGCCTCCGACACGCACACGCGCGGCACCTCGGAAGCCCACACACAGTCGGCCTCCGAGACCGTCTCGGAGAGTGAGACCGCGGGGCGCGCCGTCGCGCGTTCGCGCGTAGAGACGCAGTCCAGCGGCACCACCGTCTCGAACTCCCACACCCGCTCCCACGCGGTCACCCACTCGGAGGCCGAGACCTGGGGCACGGCGGACACCGTCTCCCAGGCGGACACCTACTCACAGAGCCAGGGCCGCAGTCACACGGACAGCGTCTCGCAGAGCGCCGCGGAGGCACGCTCGCTGGCGCGGGGCCTGGCGGCCGGCGTCTCCACCGGCCTGACCGGCGGCGTCAGCATCGGCAAGGCCACCCAGTGGCGCGACGAGGCGGCGGCCTACCTCGCCGAACTCTGGCAGCGCATCGCACAACTGGCCGAGACCCTCTCCAAAGAGGGCGGCTACGAGGTGGAGAGTTTCGTGGTCACGCGCACGGAGCGCGGGGCCAAGGCCGCCGAAGCCCTGGCGGTGCAGGCCTTTCACGGCCTGGAGGACGTGGTCGTCCCGGTGACCACGGTGCGCCTTACGGACGCCGAACGCGACCACGTCGCCGGGCATATGGCCACCTTTACGCCCTGCCGGCTGGATCCTCCGGAGGGCATGGCGGCGGTGCTGGCCGGCGGGCGCTACACTACGGCCAACACGCTGCACCAGCTGGCGGCCCTGGTCGCGCCGGCGGACTTCGAGGAGGGGTTAGCCAGCACCAACGTCACGCGCCCCCCGGACTTCGCCTTCTACCCGGACATGCCGGGGGACGTGAAACTGGGCCTGCAATACACTGACGAGAACTACACCGGCGCAGCGCCGACCCAGACGCCGCTGCGGCTCTCTCGTGACGCCTTCTACTCCTTCGCCGTCGTGGGCGACAGCGGCACCGGCAAGACGACCTTTGGCGAGCGGCTGGTCCTGGAGACGACGACCCGGTGGCAGTTGCGCAGCGTGGTGCTGGACTTCGGCGCCGGCTGGACGCGCATGCTCAACGCGCCGGGCCTGCAGGGCCACGCCGAGGCCTACAGCCTCTCGCCCTACGGCGTCAATCCCCTGCGCTACAATCCGCTCCAGGTGCCGCGCCGCGTCCAGCCGGGAGCGTACTACATGGCCCTGGCCGATCTCGCCGGCGGTACCACCGGCATGGGCGTGGTGCAGATCGGGGAACTGCAAGAATCCCTCCGGGCGCTCTACAACGAGCTAGGCGTGCTGGTCAACGAGCCGGACGTGTTGCGCAATCCGGATCTGAACCTGGTCACAGCCCCCGAGGAAGCGGTCATCAACCGGGCGCGGCAAGCCGCGGGGCACGCGCCGCGCTCGCTCCAGAACGTCCACCTCTCCGCGCTGCGCCCCGGGGAGCAGCAGGCGCTGGCGGTCCACCGCTCGCGGGGTGCGGACATCGCGGACCTGGTGGGCCGCATCCACGCCAAGGTCGCCAAGGCCCGCGGGCACAAGGAGGAGACGCTCAAGAACATCGAGTTGCGCCTGCAGCCCTTCACCCAGGCCGACGTCTACGCCTCGTTCAAGCCGGTGGAGGAAGGGGAGTTGACCACGGAGATCGACGTGCTCAGCCAGCCCTGGGGCCTGACGGTCATCAGCGGCGGGCAGGGGCTGCCGGAAACCACGAAAGCCTTCCTGATCGCCCAGCTCGCCTGGGTGCTCTACCACGACGCCGCGGCCTATCTCGACGAGGTGGGTGTGCTGCCCCACCGCGGCCTGCACATCTTTATCGACGAGCTGCAGAAACTCTTCGGGGGCGCGCAGGGCGCGCGCAGGAACAACGAGGAGCCGACGACGTCCGCCGAACTGAAGCAAATGTGGCCCGACAGCCGCAAGTACGGCATCGCCATGAGCATGGGCACGCAGAATCCCAGCCTGGTGGGCACCGAGATTATCTCCAACTGCAACAACATAGCCTGTTTCCGCCTCAAGCACCCTGACGACCGGGACCTGCTGGTCGAGATCATGGGCTGGTCGAGCCGGGGCTACCACGACGTCAACTCGACGCTCTACGTGGGCACGATGCCCCAGCACCGCTGCTTTGTCTACTACGCCAACTCGCCCTTGGGCGAGCGCAGCCGCAAGCCGGCGTTGATTAAGCCGCTGCGGGTGCCGGGGCGCGCGCAACCGCGGGCCGAGGCGGCCCAGCGCTACGGCGTACGGATCTGGTGAGGGAGGCAAAGATGGATTGGCGCAAAGTTAGTATCTACGCCCTGATTATCTTGGGCATACTGGGCAGCGTAGCCCTACTGGGCTGGGGCTTATCGCGTTGGACAGAGGAACAGGTGCAGGTGGAAGAGCCACGGACGCTGTCGCCGGTCGCCACGGCGACGCCTGCCCCAACGCTGACGCCCGGCTGGTGGGATTCGCCGCTGCCGGTGCCGACAAGGACGGAATAGCGCCCCAGTATTTACTGAAGGCTCTTTTGGACTTCGCAGGATCAGACCGAAAACTTACCCACGGATTTCACAGATTTACACAGAAAATGAAAAATCAGTGAAAATCCGTGTCATCTGTGGTAAAAGTTTACAATCGTTTTTGGTCCACCCGGCGAAATCCCAGAGACCCTTACTGAATCGTGGCAGACTCGGCTTAGATGAGAACCAATCTTGGCGTCCCCGTAGGTGCTTCAGTAGAAGTGCTCACCCTCCCACCAGGGTGAGCGCCTCGATCCGCTCCACGCGGAAGACGCGCTGGGCCTGCCGTAGATGGCAGTAAGCGATGAGGTAAGCGACCTCGCCGCGCCATTCCAGACGCAGCGGGTCCACCCGCCGGTGGGTGACGTGATCCCGGCCCGCCGTATAGTAGCGCAGTTCCACGGTAGCGCCGGCGGCGATGGCCTGCTCCAGCACGGTGAGGTGCCGCCCCGTGGGCACCGGGAGGTGATCCTCGGTGGGCGGCGGCGTGGCCTGCCGCAGCGCGTTGCGCAGCCGCTCGACCTGGCGGTCGGCGGCGTCGCGTTCGGCGTCGGTGAGCCGCCGCCGCCACTGCCGGGCCAGGGTATGGGGCGGGCGCAGGTCCGCGCCCAAGCGGTCGGCCAACGTCGCGTAAAGCGCCAGCGCGGCGCCGATGGTGCTTCGTTCCTCTGCGCTCAGCTCTGATGGCGGCTGTGCATCCGGGCTGGGTACGTCGACGCGGGGATAGAGCTCCCGATGCGCCAGGCGCCGCAACAGCGCGTCCAACTGCGCGGCGTCCACCCGCACCGCCCGCGCCGAGAGCGTCTCCAGCAGCGTCTCGCGGATGCGCCGCTCGGTGGTGAGCGTTTGTAGCAGCTCCGCCTCCTGCGCTTCCAGGACGGTGATCCGGCGCACGCGCAGCCGGTTGACCGCGGCTGCCCAGCGGTAGAGCGTGCCCACCACCAGGGGCGGCAAAGGGCCCGCCGCCGCTTCCAGCACCGTCAACAGACGCTCGACGGGCGCGCCGTCCTGGAGCGCCCTTTGGACCGGGGTTTTCCTCATTAGATAGCGCTGCGGTCTCTCGGGATCGGGCGGCAGCCACCGCTCCAACGTCAGCCGCCGGGCGGGTGTGAGCCGTCCCTCGTCGCCCGCCTGCCGGGTGACCACGTACAGGTGCGCCAATTCTGGCGACGCTTCCACAACAATCTGCAAGCGCACCGGCGCGCGCGGAGCGGGCCAGGCGCCGTCCTCACGTCCTATCAGCGCCGCGCCCCACCCCGTGAGGGTCAGGGTCTCTAACGGCTGTTGGACGATACCCAACCAGGTCAGCGGGCCGTTGATAAGCCGGGTCAACGCGCGGCTGGCCTGGGCGCGATAAGCCGCCTGGGCCGCCGAATCGATCTCCGCCCAGGTCTGATAGGCCGCCTGGGGCCGGAAGAGGCGCGGCGCAGTCTCCTGGAGAGCGGCGACGTACGCCTCGAGTGTCACGTCTTCCGGCGGATGTCGGGCCAGCGCCTCCGCCAGCTGCTGAAGACGCGCCGGCGGCGTCTCCGTGTAACGTAACGGCAAGCGGTAGCGCTGCCAGAGCACCGTGTTGGCCGCGTCCGGTGCGCGCCAGAGCTCCCATAGGGACTGCAATTGATCGCGCGGGGTTTGATCCAGCCAGGCCCACGCCGCGGCGGTGGGGCGCAGGCAGCCGGCGCTGAGATCGACCAGCTCCGCGCGCTCAGCCAGGTAGTGGACGAAGACCAGATAGCGAAACTGCAGCTCGCTGCGCGCGGTCGCGGCCTCAGATGCGTGCGCGTCCAGCAGCGGCGCCAGCGCGCGGAAGTGGCGCGGCGCCAGCCAGCGCCCGTGCAGCGGCTCCACGCGCTGGCGGTGGAGATAGCTGAGGAAAGCGAAGAGATGCTGCAGCAACCGGGGCGTCACTCTGGGCGCCGGGACCGGGTCAGGCGCCTCTATCTCGAACCGGGAGCGCAGCGGCTCGTGATACTCCGCCGGAAGGGCGAGCACCTCCACCGGACGCTCGGTCGTCCCCAGGTTCAGGGGAAAGACGAGACCGCGATAGAGCAGCGCCTCGGTGGGCGAACGGGGCTGCTCCCAGGGTGCCGCGGGCGCATCCTCCCGCCAGGGACGATAGGGGCGGTATTCGCCGAAACGATAGACGAACTCGTCCTGGGCCAGCTGTCCACCGGCGCGCAAGAGAGCGCAAAGAGCAGCCCGCGCCTCAGACGACACGGTATTGAGCAGGGGCGTCAGCGGACGCTCGTGGAAGGCGGTTGCCAGCGCTGCTGCGGCTTCAGACTGGGACCACTGCCCATGAAAGGGGATCGTATTGGCGCGGGAGAGCGCGTAGAGCGTATGCCAGGATTGCGCGGTGAGACAACGCTGTAACGATAGCGGATTTTTGATCGACATGGCGCCCTCACTAAATTTGACAAATAGGCTAGGGCTACATACAATAGAAGTGTTGCGCGAGCATCTATCAGTATACTGAAGTGTCTCAAATATTGCAAAACCGCAAAAAGCGTAGCTTTACACGCACCTTCCAGAAGGATCTCGCAATGTGCCCAAATGGCCTAGAATTACCACAATATGTAGGGGTACTCAAATTGACAAGGGCTAGATGTGGGGGATATTGCAAAATGCAGTCAGAGAAGCATCAATCCCCGTAAGGGGACGGAGAC
>CAZCPK010000112.1:0-10311 GCA_964500755.1 uncultured Anaerolineales bacterium | reverse complement strand
GCTGCTACTGGGCCTATCTGCGGCTCTATCTCCCCAAAGGCACTGTCCCGCGGGAGGCGAGTGGTCATCCTATCCCCGCATCGGCCCTGCATGGCGGACCACGCTGGGAGGGGCCGCCGACAGTCTCCAAGACGGAGACCCACTTGATCGTCGGTCAAGCGTTGCTTCTACCTACGTCCGCCCGGGAGAGGTTGACGTTTGACTACACGCTGCCGGAGTCGGTGCTGCAACGCTCTGGAGAGACGTGGCACTACCGCCTGGACGTTCAGAAGCAGCCGGGCGTTGTAGCGCTGCCCCTGAACTTCACCCTCCGGCTTCCCCCGCGCGCCGAGGTGATCTCCGTCACGCCGACGCCGAAGACCACCGGCGAGGTATTGCGCTACACCCTAGATCTGCGCCGGGATACGACGATCACCGTCGACTATCGCCGGCCCTGAAGGTCTCGACAGAATTCGCCTGCGGGCATGTCGCCCCCGAAGCTGGCTTCTTCTTGTCAAGCGCCCACTCTTTGTTATGATGAAGCGCGATGAAGAAGATCACAGAAGTCATTGTCGTTGACGTCCACCACCCGGCACCGCGGACCATTCAACACGCCGCTGACCTGCTGCGCGCTGGGGGCCTGGTGGCTTTCCCCACGGAGACGGTTTACGGGTTGGGCGCCAACGCCCTGGACGTCGCGGCGGTCAGGGGGATATTTGAGGCCAAGGGACGACCGGCGTACGACCCCTTGATTGTCCACCTGGCCGCGGCGGAACGTCTGGGGCGGGTTGTGCGCGCGGTCCCGTCGGCGGCGCTGATCCTGGGGGAGCATTTCTGGCCCGGCCCCTTGACGCTGGTTCTTCCGCGCGCGGACGTCATCCCGGATATCGTGACCGCCGGCGGCGAAACCGTCGCCGTGCGCGTGCCCTCGCACCCGGTCGCCCGGGCCCTGATCCGCGCGGCGGGCGTGCCCGTCGCCGCGCCCAGCGCGAATCGCTTCGGGCAGTTGAGCCCCACGCGCGCTGAGGACGTCTTGGCCGACCTTGAAGGACGCATCGATCTGCTCCTCGACGCTGGGCCGACGCCGGTGGGCGTGGAGTCCACGGTGCTCTCGCTGGTGACGCCGGAACCCACAATTTTGCGTCCCGGCGGCGTGAGTCGTGAGGCGCTCGAGGCGGTGTTGGGCGCCGTTGCGGTGGCCGAGCGTCCGGTGGAGCCGCAAGCAGAGACCGTGCCCTCGCCCGGTACCGTGCTTCACCACTACGCTCCCCAGGCTCGCTTGGTCCTCTATCGCGGCTCGGGCGATTCCCTGCGCCGGGCGATGCGAGCTGCTGCGCTTCGGCTCCACGCCGCAGGGGCGCGGGTGGGATTGCTGTTGGCCGAGGAAGATCTGGCTTTTTTTGCCGGCTTACCCTTGATCTTGCGGGCCGCCGGCTCTATCAACGACGTGGCCATGGTCGCCCGTCACCTCTTCCCGACGCTGCGTGAACTGGACGCTGCGGACGTCGACGTGATTCTGGCGCGTGATTTCGGGACCGAAGGGTTGGGGCTGGCGATTCGCGATCGGCTCACCCGGGCGGCGGGCGGAGAGGTGGTGACGGTAGAGGGGTAGTCATTGCTCCTGAAACGCCGGTAAAAACCGGGACGAAGCTGGCACCTCGTCCCGGTGGTATTTTTACGGCTACGCGCACTAACTCAGAAAATCGCGCAAACGCCGGGCGTGGGCCGGGTGGCGCAGCCGGCTCAGGGCCTGCGCTTCGATCTGGCGCACGCGCTCGCGCGTCACGCCCATCTTCTTCCCGACCTCTTGCAGGGTGTACGTCTCTCCGTCCAGCAGCCCGTAGCGCATCTGGAGAATCTTGACCTCGCGCGGGGGCAGGTCGTCCAAAATCTCCATCAGGATGTCCTTCAGCATGCTGGTGCTGACCTCGTCCGGCGGCGCGGGGCTCTCTTTATCCTCCACGAAGTCGCCGAGCGTGCTGTCCTGTTCGTCGTCCGTAGGCATCTCCAGCGAGAGTGGGCGGCGAGCGACGTCCAGCATATGCTCGACCTTATCGATGGGGATATCCAGCTCCTCGGCCATCTCCTCCGGTGTGGGATCGCGTCCCAATCGCTGCGTCAGCTTGTGGGAGATACGTAACAGCTTGTTGATCTGGTCGCCCATGTGCACCGGCACGCGAATGGTCCGACTCTGATCGGCGATAGCGCGGGTGACGGCCTGACGGATCCACCAGGTAGCGTAGGTGGAGAATTTGTGTCCGCGCTTATAATCAAACTTGTTCGCGGCGCGGATCAGCCCGATGTTGCCCTCCTGAATGAGATCCAGGAACGGCACACCCCGTCCGATGTACTTCTTGGCGACGCTGATGACCAACCGTGAGTTGGCGCGCACCAGGTGCTCGCGAGCAGCGATGCCGTCATCCACGGTTTTCTGCAGGCGGCGACGTTTCTCCGGCTTCCGAACGCGCTTCAGCTTGCGTTGCGCTTCTTTACCGGCCTCCATGCGCTTCGCCAGCTCGACCTCCTGATCCGCATTCAGCAGGGAGACCTTCCCGATCTCCTTCAGGTAGATTCCGATGGGATCGTCGATGGCAATGGCGCGATAGATGTCGGACTCGGTGCCGTTTTCCCCGTCACCTTCTTCGTCCTCGTCCTCTTCGCGACCGAGTAGACCTTCTTCATCTTCTTCCGCCTTGCCGATGTTGACGCCGTTCTCAATGAGCGAGGCCAGAATTTCATCTAGCCGCTCGATGTTTTCTTCAGCTTCTGGGAAGACACGCAGGATGTCCTCGTAGGAGACGTATCCTTGCTCCTCGCCCAGAGACAGGAGGTATTCTTCCCCCGACTCTGCAGCTTCTCGTCGGTTCGCGCGTCGTTGTGTTCTATCTTTTACCTTCAGTCTCGTATTCTCAGCCAATTTCAATCCTCGACTCTGTGATGAACTACTTTTAGTTTATCCGATTCTTCCAAAATGTTCAAACGTTATCGCTGGTCAGGTTCCTGAAACTACGGTATAAGGTGCAACGCACCTACGATTATCCGATCATGCTGGCTCAAAACCCAAGGCTGGGTGCCCGAAATGGCTATTTTCAAGCATTCGAAGGTGCGTCGCACCTGGCTACGTTCTAATACCGTAATTTAAGCAGGTTCCGTGAGAGTCGAATTCGGTTTGCTCTCCACAGAACCCGCGTCAAATTCGCTTGTTTTGCCGAGCGCATCACTGCGCACGGTAAATGCCCAAAAAAGAGCACCGGTAGGCAGAAGCCGACCCGTGCTTTATGTGAACTACTATTGAATAACCCTTAACGCTTATCCACTATAACATAGGAAACCGGTGTTTGTCAAGTAGTTTATCAATGAAATTCTGGACATTCGTCATTTTGCTTTTGGGTGATTCTCTCGTGGGCGGCAGGGGAGCAAACGCTGTAGAGGGTCGCTGCGAGGCCGTGGAAAGCCTTAGAACCTACTCGTTTGCTCTCGCTGTGCCTACTGGTGAGTACCCATAAGTCTACCGTCGTTCACGGTGTCCGGCGGTTTTTCACCATAGAGAGCGTTGAGCGCGCAGAGAAAGAACCTGTTGGGTCTCTGGGATTTCGCCGGGTGGTCCAAACGATCGTAAATTTTTACCCCAGATGGCACGGATTTTCACTGACTTCTCATTTTCTGTGTGAAGCTGTGAAACCCGTGGTTAGGTTTTCGGTGTGATCCTGCGAAGCCCACAAGAACCCACCTGTTTTTCTCCGTGCCCTCCGGGGCTCTCTGCGGTGAGAGGGGGTACTCACCAATGCGCAAGGGTTGACCTGCGCTTCTTTTGCGGTACAATTGAGTGTTATGGATTATCATGCTGATGCACCATTGATCGTTCAGGGGGACCGCACGGTTCTCCTGGAAGTAAATAACCCGCTCTACGAGGAGGCGCGCGATCACCTGGCGCGCTTTGCAGAGCTAGAAAAGAGCCCGGAGTATATTCACACCTACCGGCTCTCTTCCCTTTCGCTCTGGAATGCCGCGGCTGCCGGTCTGGGCGCTGATGAGATCCTCAAAGGGCTTGACCGTTTTTCCAAATATCCGGTGCCCGACAACGTGCGCGTTGAGATCCGGGAGGCAATCTCGCGGTACGGACGTGTCCGGCTGATCCCCGACCCGACCGATCCCACGCGCTTGCGTCTGACGTCGGACGACGTGCTGCTCCTCGTTGAGCTGGAGCGCAATCGTCATGTGCGTAAATATCTGCTGGAGCGCCTGGGACCGCATACGTACCAGGTGCCGGCGTCCCGTCGGGGGCACGTCAAGCAGGCGTTGGTCAAGGCCGGTTATCCCGCCGCCGACCTCGTCGGCTACGTCTCCGGCGCGCCCCTCGACTTCGTGCTGCGTGAGAAGACGCTGGCGGGCGAACCCTTCGACATTCGCCGCTATCAGCAGGAAGCCGCCGAGGTCTTCTGGGCCGGCGGATCGGAGGCCGGCGGCGCCGGCGTCGTGGTGCTGCCCTGTGGCGCAGGAAAGACCATGGTGGGCATGTCGGTCATCAAGAAGGCGCAGACGCAGACGTTGATTCTGACGCCGAGTACCGTCGCCGCCCGGCAGTGGCGCGCTGAGCTGTTGGATAAAACCACGCTGGACCCCGATATGGTGGGGGAGTACACCGGTGAGCGCAAGGAGATCCGCCCCATCACCATCAGCACCTATCAGATCATGACGCACCGTAAGCGCGGTAGCAAGGACCGGCACCTGCCGCTCATCGAGGAGTTTCCCCACTTTGGGCTCTTTCAGGAGGCCGATTGGGGGCTGATCATCTATGACGAGGTGCATCTGCTGCCGGCGCCCGTCTTCCGCATCACGGCGGAAATTCAGGCGCGGCGTCGCCTGGGACTGACGGCGACGCTGGTACGCGAGGACGGGCGTGAGGAGGACGTCTTCTCCCTGATCGGGCCGAAAAAATACGACGTCCCGTGGCGGGACCTGGAACGGCAGGGCTGGATCGCGCCCGCCGTCTGCTGCGAGGTGCGGATTTCCATGCCCAAGGAGCGGCGGCTCAAGTACGTCACGGCGGATCGGCGCAAGCAGTATTCCATTGCGGCGCAAAATCCCGTCAAACTGGATATTTTGGATGACCTCCTGAAATATCACAAGGACGATCACGTGCTGATCATTGGGATGTACCTCAAGCAGTTGCGCGAGGTCGCCAAGGCCTATGATCTGCCCATCATCACCGGCAAGACGCCGAACCATGAGCGGCAGGAGCTCTACGCTGCCTTCCGCGCCGGGGAGATCAGCCGGCTGGTGGTCTCCAAGGTCGCCAACTTCTCCATCGATCTGCCCGACGCCAACGTCGCCATCCAGATCTCCGGGACGTACGGCTCGCGTCAGGAGGAGGCGCAGCGCCTGGGACGTATTTTGCGTCCCAAGGACGACGGTCACCGCGCCTACTTCTACACTATCGTGAGCCGAGAGACGGTGGATCAGGAGTACAGCGCCAATCGCCAGCGTTTCCTCACGGAGCAGGGCTATCATTACGTCATTCTTTACGAGGACGAGATCCCTGGCGAGCTGCACCAGCTAGAGGAAGAGCATGTCATCTGAGCGGGGCGCTTGCGAGATCCGCTTTGATGATTTGGTGAGGGCGACCTTTCTCCAGCGGGACAATCGCTTTCGCGCGCAGGTGCGTTTGAATGACGAGGTCGTACCGGCCTATTTGCCCAACCCCGGACGTCTGGAGGAGTTGTTGATCCCGGGGCGCGAGGTGTGGGTGCATCCGGCAACGCCGCGCGGCGCCCGGCGTACGGTCTGCGACCTGGTGCTGATGGACCACGCCGGTACCTGGGTCTCCCTGGATTCCCGGCTCCCCAATGCTCTGCTGGAGCGCGTGCTTTCCTGTGGTTGGCTAGACCCGTTGGCCGCATATCCCGCGTTTGATCGGGAGGTGACCCAGGGGAAGAGCCGGCTCGACTTCTTGCTGAAAGGGCGCGACCCCGTCTGTTGGCTGGAGGTGAAGTCGGTGACGTTGGTCGAAGGGGAGACCGCGGCGTTTCCTGACGCCCCCACGACGCGGGGTCGACGACACGTCGCTGAACTGATCTCCCTGGTGGAGCAGGGCCTGCGCGCCGCCGTCGTCTTCGTCGTGCAGCGACCGGACGCCCAACGTTTCTCCCCTCACGACGCCACCGATCCTGAGTTTGGCGCGACGTTACGCAAGGCGTCCGAGCGCGGCGTGGAAATCTACGCATTTACCTGTCAGGTTACCCCGAAGTTCATTCGCCCACAGGCGATGATCCCCGTTGTCCTATAAGCGGATCGGGCGCGTGTAGCCAAGAGAGAATTTGAGAAGAGGAGTGTATGGCTGAGCAGCAGAGTTATAGAGAGCGCCAGCTGGCCCTGGCAACGGAGGAGCGAGGATACGTTCGAGAGGATCCCCCCCCTTCCCGGCAGAGATCCATTGTGGACTGGTCGCACCCCGATCAAGAAGATCTGGTAGCATCGCTCGTCGAGCACATCGTGGAGGAGTCCTGGCCCGTCGCCACACTGCGAGAACAGATCGACAAACTGGGGGTGGAGCCCTACGGGCGCTCGCGTCAGCGCTTGGCCACGCAGTTGGCGGAGAACTTTCTCAACCCCGACCGCTTGCGAGAAGTGATCGAGCAACTCCCGGAGAGTGTGCGCGAGTTCTACGCTCAGCTGCTCTTCAACCTTCGACTCTCCTATCCGCGGAATGCTCAGGAAGGTTGGCTCTTCGTGAAGACCCCCGAGTTGTCCCTGGAACATAACCACGAAATTATCATTTCAATGGGGCTGGGGCTGGAGATTGAGCAGGCCTTTGTGGTACCCGCCGAGCTCTACCCGATGTTACCGTCGCTTTACTTGCCACTGCCTTCCTTCTTCTACCGAGACGTCTCCGCTGGGGACATTTCGGCGGCGAATCCGCTCCGCCTGGTGGGACAGATCCAGCAGCTGTTGGGCTTGGTACGCGCAGAGACGCCGGAACTTCGCCGCCGTCTACGGTGGCAGAGTGGACGCGGCTACGCACGGAGCTCCGAGATTGTGCCGACCCCGGAAACCGCTCTTCAGTTTCAGGAGTGGGCCCCAGGAGAGGAGCTCCGGGTTGAGCTGATGGCGCCGGAGCCGCCTCTCCCGGACGCGACTCTCGAGCGCTGGGCGGCGGCGCTGGACGATACGCCGGAGCGGGTTGAGTTCCTTTATCAGCTCCTGGTGACGCTCGGCGTGCTCCGCGCCGGCTCGCCTGTCGAGGTGGAGCCCGAGAACGCCGAACAGTTTATCGCCCTCGCGCCGGGGCGTCAGATTTACGAACTGCTGGACGCCTATCTTTCGACGGATTGGCGGGCCTTTGCGTCGCGTTGGCGACAGGGCGACGTGCGGGTGGAGTGGTTGAATCAATACTATCGCGGGTTCTGGGGTCTCGATGAGATCTGGTCCCAGATGACCAACTTCTTCAGTGGCTTGATCATTGATCTCCTGGAGTTTGCGCCGCACGATCAGTGGCTCTCCCTTGAACAGATGCAAGGGCTGCTGCTGAAGATCACGCCGGATTTGACCCGCCGCTTCCATGACCGACGGCTTTCCTTCCGAACCCCGGAAGGCGATTTTGAGGCCTTCCTGCAGCTATATCTCCTGGAAATCCTACGTGGTCCCCTACATGCGTTAGGCTTGGTGGACCTTGCCCGGGATGCGCAGCAGCGGATCTTTGCCTTCCGTCTCCACGGCTTTCAGGAGCTTATGTGGCGGCGCAGCTATGCGTTGCCCACTCCCGAGGTGGAGGCGACGGGGACGACCCTGCGTTGGCGGGGGGACGACGAGCTGCTACTTTCGCCGCCCGTCCCCATTCCCTTTCTGCGCCAGGTGCAACGGTGGGCGCGCCCTCGGGGCGCGACGGCGGGCGCGCTGCGTTATCAGCTGGATCCACGGCGTTTGCATGCGGCCTTTGAAGAGGGGGAGACGCCGGAGACGCTGGCGGCTGCGTGGGTGGAGCAGGGGGAACAACCTCCGGAGCGCTTGCGGGCCTGGTGGAAGCGCTGGTGGTCCCGCTATGGTCATCTGCGACTCTATCCCGCACAAGCGGTGCTGGAGGTTGCGGACGAGTTTGCGCTTCACGAATTGCATGTAGCGGTGCCGGAAATCCAGGAGGCGCTGACCGGGATGGTGACCCCGCGCGTCGCGCTGCTACGCCGGGAGGCTGTCCCCGCCGTGATAGTGAAGATGGAAGCGAAGGGCTACATGCCGAAAGTGGTGGAGCAGAACGCCACAGAGGAGCGAGGCTAGACGATGGAACCACTACGGGTTTCTCTGGAGACGTATGGGTCGGAGAACGTCCGGGCCATCGCCCACCGCCTTGATCTGCCCGAGGTCGAGCAGGGGGTGTCCAAGACACAGCTCGTCGACCGCCTGGTGGAAGAGATCCCCCAGCGGGTTGAGCGTGCAGGGGCGGAGTCCCTGACCGAGGCGGCGCGCGGGGTGTTGGCGTTACTGCTGGAGCGCGGGGGGGTGGCGGCCCCGGCTGACCTTTTGGAGCCACTCTTGCTCAGCGGACGGGTGCGTTTGAAGAACGCGCCGGACCTCAATAAGGGAAAACCGCTCTTTAACGAAGTGTTGCATGACCTGCTCTTGCAGGGGATGATCGTCAACTTGACGCCGCCGAGCGGCTCGTCACGGCGGCGAGATTTCACGCCGCTACAGGAGATAGCGATTCCTCCGGAGGTGATCCAGGTGTTGCCCCAGGAACAGTTATCCCCCCCGGATCCTGAACCCGAACGGTTTGGTTGCGCGGCACCGGCCCGCGAGGTGCAGGAGGACCCGCAGCACTTTCTCCGGCGGCTCCTCTTCTTCTGGGGAGAGCTCTGGCGCGAACCGGGACGAGCGCTCAAGAGTGGTGGACTCTACAAACGTGATCTGCGACGCGTGGTGCAGAGCCTGGGCGAGACGCTTGAGACGGTCGATGAGGAATCGATGCGCGATATCATCACCTTGCTCTTCGAGCTGGGGTTGCTGGTGGAGATCGAAGGAGAGATCTTCGCCGTCAATGAGATCCAATTCTGGCGCCAAGAGGCGACGACGATCTTACGCAAGGTGCTGGAGAAGATTCCTTTTATCGCTCCTGAGCTCACCTTGTCCGAGATCTCGGCCGAAACCCTCTATGGATACAGTGAAGTCCAGTTTTGGCCGCTTGACCACCTCTACGAGCGCGTATTCGATCTGTTGAAGACGTTGGCGGACGCCGGCTGGTTTTCCTTTTCGCTCTTTCTCGCCTTACTCAACCGCGACCGCGTGGGGGCATTTCTCGTTCCCGCCTCGAATCTGGGCGTCTTGTACAATCGTCTTTCCTGGTATTCCTGGTCTGGGGAGAGTCTGGCGAACCGTCGCGAGCGGCTGGAACAACATCTACGCCGGGACGAATGCGCTGTCTTGCAGCAGATATTGGAGTATCTAAAGGCGCACGGCATTGTGACCCTCGGGTACGAGGAGGAGGGTCAAGAGGTGACGGCGTTGCGGCTGACGCCGCTGGCTCGGGCTGCCTTGGGTGGGAAACCGTACGTCAGGGAATCCACCTCCGAAGGACAGATTGTGCTTCAGCCGGATTTCCAGCTGCTCGCCATGGGGCCAGTCTCCCTGGAGACACTGGCGCAGGTGGAGCGGTTGGCGGACCGGGAAGACGTGCAGCCCTCCACGGTCACCTATCGATTGACGAAAGAGAGTGCCTATGGGGCCTTTCAGGCCGGGGAGACGGTGCAGGAACTGCTTGACTTGCTTTCTGCGCATTCGTTGATGCCGCTGCCACAGAACGTGGTGCGCTCCCTCCGCGAGTGGGGTGCGCTGCACGAGCGTATCGTGGTGCGTCGGGATGTGGTGGTCTTGCAGGTCGATACGCCCGAGCGCCTGGAGCAACTCGTCCAGGCCGAGGGATTGGCGGACATCCTGCATCCGTTGAGCGACTGTACGGCCTGGGCCTATTCCGATGACGTTGACCGTCTCGAGCGCCACCTATGGGCGTTGGACCATCTACCGATGATTTCTCGCTCGCCGCAGGAAGACTTACCCGGCAGCCTGACGTGGGATGCGGAGCGCGGAGAACTCGCTCCACGCGCCTCACTGCCCAGTCTGTACGTGACCGGCACGTTACGGCGTTTTGCGGAACAGCAAGATGGGGTCTGGACGTTGACCACCGCCTCTACCCAGGCGGCGGTCAGCGCCGGACTCTCGATCCCCGAGATCCTGGAACGTCTGGAGACGATGATCGGCGAGCCGCTGTCGACCACGTGGGAGCAACGGCTTAAGGCCTGGGGCGGTCACTACGGCGACGCCCGGACGGCGCGCGTGCGGTTGATT